>JBBRIV010000129.1:0-8043 GCA_038220425.1 Candidatus Limnocylindrales bacterium | reverse complement strand
CAACGAGCAGGATGCCGATCGTCGCAAGCAATCGCGTAGTGGACGATGTCTTAATTTATAGTATCGTCTCCTGTCAAATGCCGCGAAGTTCGATGGAATCCACGATCGCCTGCAGCTCCGCCTGGTCGCTCGCGGTCGTCCCCGGCGCGTACCCGGCGACGATGACGAAACGGGTGCCGTTGATGTCGAAGATCGACAGCTGCTCCTGCCAGCCGAGGTAGTACGAGGATCGCCATCGACAGAAAACGCTGTCAGCGGTGACGGTGAGCTCGACGCGCTTGCCCGCGTATCCATCGATCACGAGGTCCGTGACGGCAACGCCAGGGAGATCGGCGAGGTTGGCCGTGAGCTCCTCGACAGTCTGCCCAGTTGGAGAGCTCGTGGGTCCGCATTCGAGCGACTCGAGGCGACCGAGGGTCAGCCGCTGGGTCTGGCCGGGAAGCTTTTCGACTCCCCCTCCACGCGCCGATTCGACCAACCTCCAGCCACTTGGGACGGTCGCAACCACCTGGAGAGGTTCCCCAAAATCGTTTTCGGGCGCGGCCAGGATGTAGCGGCCCGTCGGATGGACATCGAGCGGCCCGCCAAGCGGCGGGTCTCCGGGCGGGGGCCCTGAACGCAGGCCCGCGAGTGACGGTCTCACGGTCTGTGACGGCGCCAGGGATCTTGATGGCCCAATGGTCGGTGATGGCACGACCGTTGGTGAGGGTGCGACGGTCGCTGACGGCTTGGGGTTCAACGCTCCGGCGATGAATACCCCACCGCTGAGAACCGCGAAGACCAGTGCAGCGACGACGATCACCACGGTCCAGCTGATGCGGAGCCTGGCTGCGACAACGGGTGTCGGCCGCCCGATTGAGATCCGCGGGACCGACTCCGTGGAGATCAAGTGCTCGGCGCGCCGCGTGACCTCTTCCCACAGATCTGGAGCGGGGACGCCATCGAGCGAGCGGAAGCGTGCGTGGAGGTCAGTCATGTCCATCACCCCAGGAGATCGTGGAGGCGCCGGCGCCCTCGGCTCAGGTTAGCCCGAACTGCGAGCCCGTTCGAACCGAGCCTGGCGGCCACCTCGTTGACGGGCAGATCGGCGTAGTAGAAGAGGATCACCGCCGCACGTTGAGCGTCCGGCAGCCGTCCAAGGGCGGCGTGCAGGTCCGAGTCCTCGTACCGATCGAGGTGGACGCTGCCATCCGGCGCGCTGTGATCCGGCAGGTCGCGCTGGTTGCTTCTGCGCGCTTTCAATGCCCCTGCGGCAATGCGAAACGCGGCGCGCCAGATCCAGGCGGCGGGGTCTCGCACGGCCGGTCCGCGTCGAAGGGCCTGGGCATAGGCGTCGGCAACCGCGTCGCTGGCGATGTCGGGGTCGCCGGAGAAGGCCAGCACCGCTCGCCACAGTCGGTCGGAGTCCAGCCGATATACAGCTTCTACGCTCTCGCGCCAGTCGACCGGGGCCATCGCGGTGTCCATCACCTACCAAAGGTCCGATTCACGGCGAAAGGTGACATCCTCGGTTTGATTCGTCGAACGGCGTTCTCTGAGGTCGCTCCCCCTTTACCCCTTCAACGCAACCCCGGGGGCAACGAGGAACGACAGCGGAGTTCGGCAAGCGTGGCTAACTGAGAGGCTCTCTCTCACTCGGACTGGCGGTCGGATCCGAAGCGCGCCGGATCCCGGACCTCAGCCGCCTCGAAGGGAGTCGAGTTGTATAGCAACGACCCCGGCGTGGTCAGGAGCTCGCCGGTTTCGAGCCAGGTCTTGAGACCCGACAGGATCATCGGCCAGCCGCCGTAGAGCTGCTCGTTGGCACCTTCCCGGAGCTGGTCGTGGGTGACCATCAGCCGGCATGAGTCGCCGACCGGTTCGATCTCCCAGGTGATCCGGGTCGTGCCTTCGCTCTTCACGTCCTCGCCCCACAGGGCAACCATGCTCTGGACGAGCTTGCGCGGTGGATCGACTTCCAGGTTGACGCCCTCGCCAAGCAGGGTCGGCGAGTTCGGGTGGCCCAATTCGTAGCGCCCGCCAGGGGTCCAGTCGGATGTGACCTGGCTGTTCCACTGGTATTTCCTCCGGATCTCCGGGTCGGTGATCGCCTGCCACAGGCGCTCGGGCGAGGTCTTGATGTAGATCTCGAACACCTTTTCCATGGGAGTCTCCAGTCTGGTCTTGAGGTCGCTGAGACCAGCGGCCCAAGGTTCGGCGTACTTGCTCACCCAGCGGTCGTGGACGAGCCGGATCGGCACGGGGTTCAGGAAATGGAGCTTCTCGCGGCCGCGTCGGCGGCTGACCAGCAGGCCAGCTTCCTCGAGCACCTTCAGGTGCTTCATTACCCCGAAGCGGGTCATCGAAAAGCGCTCGGCGAGCTGGCTGAGCGACTGCCCGTCCTCGCGGAATAGCTCGTCAAGCAGGCTCCGTCGAGTCGGATCGGCGAGTGCCCGGAATACTTCGTCCACCCTCGAACCATAGGTGACCGTATAGTCACTTGTCAAGGGCTCGCCAAGCCCGGCGGTTGACAGTGATTACTGGACCTTGAACTCGAAGGTGCGCGCCTCTCCGGTGGGCGTGAAGGTCACCGTGGCCACGTAGTCGCCGGCAGGAAAGGAGCCCGCCGGGGTGATCTTGAAATCGCCCCAGGCGTTCGCCGCGCCATAGTCGATCGTGATCGGCTGGATCAGCTCGGTGCCGTTGGCGGTCATCGTGCAGGTGACCTTGCCGGTCAGGCCCGAGTGCAGCGTGAACACGACATAGATCGCCGGAGCACTCGTCGGGAACGATGTCGTGAAGGTCGACGGGTCCGGCGCCGACTTCGAGGAGTCCGCGGCGCTGGCCGTCTGAAGGACGCCAAATGCCCCGGTCGCGCTGGGCTCGGGTGTGGGTGTTGCGGGCGAGGCACGCGGGCCGGTGACCGTGAACGACAGTGTCACCGAGTCGCCGGTCGAATCGAACTTCAGGATGTCCTGGTGGCTGCCCGGAATGAAACCGTCCCGGTAGGTCAGGTGGAAGTACGCCCAGGGGGCCGCAACCGGGTAGTCGAACGAGGCAAAGATCCTGTCGCCGCCCGGGGACGTCCAGGTCGAACTCACCTTGCCCGACAGGCCGGGAGCAAGCCGGTACGCAACATAGATCCCGGGCGTCTCGGACGGGAAGCTGGTGCCGAAGGTCGCCGGGTCGGGCGGGCCGCTGTTCAGGTCCAGGTTGCCGACCAGGCCGGCGAACAGGAATGTGCTCGAGCCGCTCGGGCCGGCAGCGGCCACGCTCGCAGACGGCGCCGCGGAATCGATGGCCGCGCTGGGCGAAGCCGTGACGCCGGCAGTCGCGCTGGCCGTGCCGCTGGCGTTGGCGCTCGAGGCCGGGCTGCCCGTGGCCGCCGAGCCGCCGCAGGCCGCCAGCATCGTCGCGACGAGGAGCGTACCAACCAGTCGACGCACGAGCGGTGCTCCTTCAGACGCACGAGAGGCCCTGGCGCGGGTCCATTGGGCGGACGCTCCGGAGTCTAACCGCCGAAGGCCGACCAAACCGGCCGCTTGCCATCCAACTGGGCTGCGCGTCGCACCCTGATTCGACGCGTGCCAGACTGCCCGAATGGCAGGCAGCACAGCGATCGATCGATCCCCGGCGGTGTTCACGACCACGCCGCCTCGGATCGCTCCGATTCCGGGTCTGACCCCGTTCCTGAAGTGGCCGGGCGGCAAGACCCAGGAGCTGGCGGCGATCGCGGCCGCGGCACCCGCCCTGACGGGCCGCTTCATCGATCCGTTCGTGGGCGGCGGCTCGGTCCTGCTGGCAACCCCCGCCGATGTGCCCGCCGTGGCCAACGATGCCTGCCGCGACCTCGTCGAGCTGTATACATCAGCGGCCGGCGGCGACCGCCTCTTCCGACAGCGGATCGACGGGCTCGCGCGTGCCTGGGACGGGCTGGCCGAGCTCGACTCGCTGTATGCCCAACTTGGGGCGGCGTTCACGGCCGCCTCAGCGACTCGCGCGGTTTCTGCGATCGGCGCTCACGAGCCTGCGCTGCACCGGTTGCTGGACGTAGCGGGGCCAGGGCTCGGCGGCTCGTTCAATGGTCGTGCCGGGCGCGAGGTGGTCACGAAATTCGGCCGGATGCGCCGGCTCGAGATTCGGCATGACCAGCGGCTGAATCCGGCCGACCTGCTGGCCAATGTCGAGGGATCGGTTCGATCGTCCTTCTACATGAGCATCCGGGCTCGCTACAACGAAGCCCGGCTGGCCAACCGCTGGGACGCGACCCGGGCGGCCGACTTCCTGTTCCTGCGCGAGTTCACCTACGCCGCGATGTTCCGGTTCAACGCCCAAGATGCGTTCAACGTGCCCTACGGCGGGATCAGCTACAACCGCAAATCGCTGGCCGACAAGGCCCGCCTGCTGTTCAGCGAACCGATGCTTGCGCGCCTGGCCAACACCCAATTCGAAAGCCGCGACTTCGAGCCGTTCCTGGCGGTTGCCGACCCAATCGCGGACGACTTCGTATTCGTCGACCCGCCCTATGACAGCGACTTCAGCGCCTACGACAACCGGCCGTTCGAGAGCCTCGACCAGGCCCGACTGCAGGTCGTGCTGGCCGCGAGCCCGGCCCGGATCATGGTCGTCATCAAGGACGCCCCGGCCATCCGCGCGCTCTACCGCCCGGACCGCTGGAACGTGATCGAGACGCCCAAGACGTACATGTGGACGATCAAATCCCGCAACGACCGCCGTGCCACCCACCTGACGATCACGAACTATGAGGTGCCGGCGTGAGCCGGCTGCGAAGCCGGTTCGTCCGAGCCATCTTGCTGTGGACCCTGTTGATGCTGCTGCTGGCCGTCCTGCTGGCAGTGCAGGCCACCGGCAGCCTCATCTTCGCGGGGCAGGACTGCTTCTTCAACTACCCGGCCGTGCCCTGCCCGAGCGCGCAGGACCCTGCCCTGAGCCGGCTGACTATCGCGTTTTTCGGCGTCCCGGCGGTGTGGCTGATCGGGATTGGCGCGGCCGTCGCCTGGCGCGCCGTGCGCCGTCGGCGGAGCATCGAGCCGCCGGCGCCGCCGGGCTGAGCCGCTTCCGCCGGCTTCGAGCGCCGACGGCCGCTAGCGCTGAGCCGCTTCCGCCGGCCGCGGCGCCGAGTTCCTGCCAAATGCCGCCGCGCTGAGCCGCTTCCGCCGCCCGCGGCGCCGAGTTCCTGCCAAATGCCGCCCACAGCGGCCTTATGGTCGTTCGAGGGGTCCAAATCGGGCTCAGATCGTTCGTCGGCGCCGCGGCTGAGCACGAAATTCCAAGTCTGCGGCCCCAGGACGGCCGAAAAGCGGCCAGTTCCGACCATAAGGCCGCTGGTAGCGGCATTTGTCAGTTGCCGGGGCGAACCGCGCGCAACCCCGCGCCGCGCAGCCCCGCGCCGCGCTCGCCGCGCCCGCGCCGCGAACTACGCTCCGAAGACCCGCTGGACCTCGAGCAATCCGTGGACGAGCGCGTCGATGTCGTCCGTGGTGGAGTAGACGCTGAAGCTGGCCCGGGCCGTGGCGGCCAGGTCGAGCCGCTCGTGGAGGGGCATCGTGCAGTGGTGGCCGGCGCGGACGGCAACCCCGGATCGATCGAGCACCTGGGCGACGTCGTGGGGGTGGATCCCGGGCAGGTTGAACGGCACGACCCCGCCGCGCAGGTCCGGATCGAGCGGCCCGTACAGCTCGATCCCGGGGATCTCGCGTGGGAGCGTCTCGAGGGCGTAGGCCACCAGCTGGCGCTCGTGAGCGCGCACGGCATCCATGCCCAGCGCCGAAAGGTAGTCCGCGGCCATCCCCAGGCCCACCGCGTCGCCGACGGCCGGCGTGCCCGCTTCGAACTTCCAGGGAATGTCGTTGAAGTCGGAGCGGCGCAGGTGAACCTCGCGGATCATCTCGCCACCGGCCAGGAAGGGCGGCATCGCCTCGAGTAGCTCCCGGCGCGCCCAGAGGGCACCGGAACCCATCGGGCCAAGCATCTTGTGGCCGCTGAACGCGTAGAAGTCGCAGCCCAGCTCCTGGACATCCACCGGCAGATGGGGCACGCCCTGGGCGCCATCGATCAGGACCAGCGCGCCGGCCGCATGGGCCATCTCGACCATCTCGCGGACCGGGTTGATCGTGCCCAGGGTGTTGCTGACATGGGTGAAGGCGACCAGCTTCGGCTTGAGCCGGAGGAGGACCTCGAAGACGTCCAGCCGAAGGATCCCGTCGTCGGTGATCGGGATGAACTCCAGGTCGCCGTCCTTCTCCTGGACCAGGAGCTGCCAGGGCACCAGGTTGGCGTGGTGCTCCATCTCGGTCAGCACGATCGTGTCGCCCCGGCCGATGTTCCGGCGGCCCCAGGCATACGAAACCAGGTTGATCGCCTCGGTCGCGTTGCGGGTGAACACGACCTCGTGCCGGTCGGGCGCGTTGATGAACGTGGCCACCTTGGCCCGGGCGGCCTCATAGGCGGCGGTCGCCTCTTCGCCGATCGTGTAGATCCCGCGGTGGACGTTGGCGTTGTACTCCCGGTAGTAGTCGGACACGGCGTCGATCACCACGTCCGGCTTCTGGCTGGTTGAGGCCGAATCGAGGTAGACCAGCGGGTGACCGTTGATCTCCCGGCGCAGGATCGGAAAGTCAGCCCGGAGGAGCTTCGGATCGAGCGCCCGGGGCGGTGCGGGAGCCAGCGCCGGGGCCAGTCCGGCCTCGCCTTCGACCCGGTTGGTGGTGATCGTCATGGCTGCAGCCCGGCTAGCGGGCGACCTCCGCCGGTTCGGCCACGAGGAGGGCCTCGTCGGGGACGTCGATCTCGAGTCCTTCCTCGCGCAGGATCGGGCCGTAGCCCTCGTCCTCCAGGCGCAGGGCCAGGTCGCGCCCGCCGGTCTTGACGATCCGGCCCAGGGCCAGGACGTGGACCACGTCGGGCTTGATGTAGTTGAGGAGGCGCTGGTAATGGGTGATCAGCAGGACGCCCATCGCCGGGTTGAGCATCGCGTTGACGCCCTCGGCGACGATCCGCAGGGCGTCAATGTCGAGTCCCGAGTCGGTCTCATCGAGGATCGCCATCTCGGGCTCAAGGACGGCCATCTGGAGCATTTCCAGGCGCTTCTTCTCGCCACCCGAGAAGCCTTCATTGACGTAGCGGCTGGCGAACGAGTCGTCAACCTTGAGCAGGGCCATCTTCTCGCGCATCTTGCGCCGGAAATCGCCCATCGAGATCCCGCCCCGGATCGCGTCGGTCGGGTCGATCGAGGGATCCGGGACTAGCCCGGCTCGGCGGGCGTTGAGCGCCGATCGGATGAAGCTGGCGACCGACAGGCCGGGGATGGCAGTGGGGTACTGGAAGGCCAGGAACATCCCGATCCGGGCACGCTTGTCGGGCGACATCTTGAGCAGGTTGTGACCCTTCCAGGTCACCTCCCCGCCGGTCACGATGTAGGCCGGGTGACCCATCAGGGCGTAGGCCAGGGTGGTCTTGCCCGATCCGTTGGGGCCCATGATCGCGTGGACCTCACCGGGTCCCACGGTCAGGTCGATGCCCTTGAGGATCTCGTGCTCCGGGGCGGCGATCGGCGCCACACGCAGGCCGCGAATCGTCAGGTGATCGCTGGTGCTCACGATTGTCGAGACTCCTGGAAGGTGTTCGGCTCAATGGTCACGAGGCTGGCGACCCGCTCCGGGACAAGGTCGGCGAGGGTCATCCCCTCGAGCGTCGTGCTGATCGCATCGCGGATCCGGATCCACAGGAAGTTGACGGTGCAGCGCGACGTCCGGTCGCAGGTTGGTTCGTGGGCCGCTTCGGACTCGTCGGTGGCGCAGATCATCGGGGCGATCGGGCCCTCAAGCGCGTGCAGGACATCGATCATCGGGATCTCGCCGGGCGGACGCGACAGCTCGTAGCCGCCGTGAGAACCGCGGGTGCTGACGACCAGGCCGGCGTCACGCAGGCTCATGACCAGCTGCTCTAGATACGGCCGGGGCAGGTCCTCCTCGGTCGCGATCTCGGCCAGGCTCGACGGCCCGCTGCCGTGCCGCCGTCCGAGCTGGACCATGAGCCGCACGC
>JBBRIV010000128.1:0-8064 GCA_038220425.1 Candidatus Limnocylindrales bacterium | reverse complement strand
CAACGGCTTGCCGGAAGGGGCGGCCGCCCCTTCAGTGATCGCTACCGTGCTGATAACTGGCCGTTAACCGAATCGGGCTTGACGTTGTGTTAACGCGGAGGTCCAATGGGCTCCGACGAGACGGCACTGGCCGTCTGAAGTGGACCTTGACCCTCGCGCTCGCGAAGCCTGTCGACGTCACCGGAGGAGGTGTGAGGTCGCTGGGAAGTTTTGGGTCAGCCCTGCCCGGTCCGCACCATCCGCAGCACATTGGAGAAATCGCCTTGGGTACTGAGCGTTCCATCTTCAAACTGGCCAGCCTGGGAGCGGCCGCAGCCCTCCTGTTCGCGGCCTGCAGCACTGCCGTCGCGACCCCCGCCGGGCCGCCGTCGTTCGGCATTCCGTCCGTGGCCACGGCTGACAGCGTTGCGGCGCTCGTCACGGCGGCCAAGGCCGAGGGAACCCTGAACGTCATCGCCCTGCCCCATGACTGGTGCAATTACGGCGCGATCATCACCGGCTTCAAGGCCAAGTACGGTCTTGCGATCAACGAGATCAACCCGGATGGCGGCTCGGGCGACGAGCTTGCGGCCATCGTGACCAACAAGGGCAGCACCGGACCCAGCGCACCGGACGTGGTCGACGTCGGGATCGCATTCGGGCCGCAGGCCAAGGCGGCCGGCGACATCCAGCCCTACAAGGTCTCGACCTGGGACACCCTGGATCCGAAATACAAGGATACCGACGGCTGGTGGTACGGCGACTACTACGGCGTCCTGTCCTTCGCCGTCGACACCAAGGTCGTGAAGGACGTCCCGGCCGACTGGTCCGACCTGCTCAAGGCCGAGTACAAGAACGAGGTCGCCCTCGCCGGTGATCCGCTCGCCTCGAACCAGGCGATCCAGTCTGTCTACGCTTCGGCCCTGGCCAACGGTGGATCGCTCGATAACGCCCAGGCCGGCCTCGACTTCTTCAAGAAGCTGAACGACGCGGGCAACCTCGTCCACACGATCGCCAAGGGTGCCAACGGTGAGACGCCGATCGTCATCACCTGGAACTACCTGGCCTCGGCAGGCGCCGACGCGGCCGTCAAGGCCGGTGGCGATCCGATCACCACGGTCATCCCGAAGACCGGCCGCTTCGGTGGGATTTACGTCCAGGCGATCAGCGCCTATGCGCCCCATCCGAACGCAGCCAAGCTTTGGGAGGAGTACCTGTACTCCGACACCGGGGGCCAGGCTGGCTGGCTCGCCGGCTACTGCTACACCACTCGCTACACCGACCTGAAGACCCGCAGCGCGATCGATCCGGCCGTTGCTGCCAAGCTGCCTGACGTGACCGGTGCCGTCGTCCCGACGGCCGACCAGCTCACGGCGGCAAAGACCCTCATCACCGGTCAGTGGAAGGCCGTCGTCGGCGCCACGATCACCAAGTAGAGACGTAAGACGCCGGACCGCGACCTGACTCCGGGCTTAGCTCGGTGACCCAGGCTGCTCCGCCGATCAACGCGCGGGATGTGCTCTCAGCACGTCCCGCGCGGCGTAAGCCACGCCTGGCCTGGCTGGGCGTGGTGCCCTTCTTTGCCTTCGCGGCTGCCTTCCTGGCCCTGCCGGTGGCCTTCCTGATCATCGGCAGCTTCCAGGACAGCAGCTCCCATTTCACCCTCCAGAACTATGCCAACCTGACCACCCAGGACATCCCGAACGCCTACGAGACGAGCATCGAGATCAGCCTCGTCACGGCGATCGGCGGTGGAATCTTCGGCTTTGCCCTGGCCTACGCCGTCATCCTGGGCGGCCTGCCACGCTTCCTGCGAACCGCCCTGATGACCTTCTCGGGCGTCGCCTCGAACTTCGCCGGAGTACCCCTGGCCCTGGCCTTCGTGTTCACCCTCGGCCATGTTGGGCTGGTCACCACCCTCCTCCACGATTTCCTGGGAATCGACATCTACGGTGCAGGGTTCAACCTGTACACGAAGATCGGGCTGGAGATCGTGTACATGTACTTCCAGTTCCCGCTGATGGTCCTGATCGTCGCGCCGGCCCTGGACGGCCTGAAGCGCGAATGGCGGGAGGCATCCGAGAACCTGGGTGCCACGTCCGGCCAGTATTGGCGTCACGTGGCCCTGCCGATCCTCGCCCCGACCCTGCTTGGGACAGTCATCCTGCTGTTCGGCAACGCCTTCGGCGCCCAGGCCACGGCCTACCAGCTGACCGGCGGCACGATCAACCTGGTGACGCTCGTGATCAGCTCCGAGATGCGCGGTGACGTGCTCAACGATCCGGGCCTCGGCTACGCCCTGGCCATGGGCATGGTCGTGATCATGGCGATCGCGATCACCCTCTACTCGATCCTCCAGCGCCGCTCGGAACGGTGGTTCCGGTGAAGCCCTCGAAGATCGCCTCGTGGATCGTATTCATCGCCGGCTTCCTGTACTTCTTCGTGCCCTTGATCGGGACCCTGGTCTTCTCGCTCAGCACCGACCCGGTTGGGCGCTCGTACAGCAACATGTTCGCGGACCCGCAGTTCTTTGCCAGCCTCGCCTTCTCCGCGGTGATCGGGGTCATGACCATCGCGTTCAGCATCCTGATCATCGTGCCCACGGCCTTCTGGGTCCGGTTGCGCATGCCCCAGCTCCGGCCGGTGATCGAGTTCGTGACCCTGATGCCCTTCGTCATCCCGCCGGTCATCCTGGTCTTTGGCCTGATCCATGCCTATGGCGGCACGACGTTGATCCCCCTGGCCAACTCGGACTTCGGCGACAACATCCTGGTCGTCGCGGCCTATGTGGTCCTATCCCTGCCCTACATGTATCGTTCGGTCGACGCCGGCCTGCGGGCCATCGACGTGCGCACGATCACCGAGGCATCACAGAGCCTGGGGGCCGGCTGGGTCCGGATCCTGTGGCAGATCATCCTGCCCAACCTGCGAGTCGCCCTCCTCAGCGGCGTGTTCCTGACCTTTGCCATCGTCATCGGCGAGTACACGATCGCCACATTCCTCGTCCGGCCCTCGTTTGGCCCGTACCTGTCGCTCCTCGGCCAGACCAATGTCTACCAGTCGTCGGCGGTTACGATCGTCAGCTTCGCGCTGACCTGGATCGCCATGGGCCTGATCAACGTGATCGGGCGCCGCTCACCCAACCAGGTCCAGGTCGCCGGCGGACGCTGACGCCGTGCCAATGACGAGGAACCGATGTCCTATCTGACGCTCACCGGAATCCAGAAGCGGTTCGGCGCCACCGCCGCCGTCGACGACTTCAACCTGGTCGCTGAACGGGGTGAGTTCATCTCCTTCCTGGGGCCGTCGGGCTGCGGCAAGACCACTACCCTGCGAATGATCGCCGGGTTTGAGCAGCCCACCGCGGGGACGATCCTGGTCGACGGCAAGGACATCACCAGCCAGTCGCCCAACCGGCGCAACGTGGGCATGGTCTTCCAGTCCTACGCCCTCTTCCCGAACATGACCGTCGCCGACAACGTGGGCTTCGGTCTGCGCGTCCGGAAGCGCCCCAAGGCCGAGATCAAGAACAAGGTGGGCGAGCTGCTCGACCTGATCCACCTGCCCGACAAGGCCGAGCGCTACCCCTGGCAGCTGTCGGGCGGCCAGCAGCAGCGTGTTGCCCTGGCCCGGGCACTGGCAATCGAGCCCCAGTTGCTCCTCCTCGACGAGCCCCTGTCGGCCCTCGACGCGAAGATCCGGATCATCCTGCGGGCCGAGATCCGGGCGATCCAGCGCAAGCTCGGGATCACGACCGTGTACGTCACCCACGACCAGGAAGAGGCGCTCTCCCTGTCCGACCGGATCGTGGTCATGAGCGAGGGCCGGATCGAACAGATCGGCACGCCCTTCGAGATCTACAACTTCCCGAGCACCGCCTTCGTGGCGCGCTTTGTGGGCACCCTCAACGTGGTCGGGGCCCGGGTCCTGGACCCGGTCGCCGGCACCCTCGAGGTGGCCGGCCAGCCGATCCGGGCCGCCGGCGCGATCAAGGCCGGTCATGCCGGGGCCACGGTCAGCGTTGCGCTCCGGCCCGAGATCATCAGCCTGGGCAGCCACGACGGGATGAACCAGCTCAACGGCGTGGTCGACGACGTGACATTCCTGGGCGCGGTGGTCCGCGTCCGCATCCGGTTCACGGACGGGAGCGGCACGATCGCCTTCGACACGTTCAACAACCCCCACCTGGCCGTGCCCGATCCGGGCACGGCGATCACGATCTCGTTCCCGCCCGAGGCCTGCCTGGTCCTGGACCAGGCCGAGGTTGCGGCAGCCGTGGTACCCGAGGATTCGGGCGCGGCGTGAGTCGTTCCGGCCCGTCCGACGGGCCGTGGGCTGGCCCGCTCAACCTGGCCGAGCTGGACCTGGTCGTCTTCGACAAGGACGGCACCCTGATCGACTTCGACGCGATGTGGGGCGCCTGGGCCGAGGACCTGGCCGAGCGCCTGGAGGCCGCCCTGGGCAGCCCGATTACCGCCGCGCTGCATCAGCAGATCGGCTACGACACGCAGGCCCGCCGGACGATCCCCGGCTCGCCCCTCGCCGCGACGCCCATGGCCGATTTGCGCACGATGACCACCGAGCTCGTGGCGCACTCGACGGGCCGTTCCAGGATCGCCGCCGGGGCCACGGTGGATGCGGCCTGGCTGGCTCCCGACCCGGTTGGACTGGCCCGGCCGCTGGCCGATCTGCCCGCAATGTTCGGCGCGTTACGGTCAGCCGGCCGGCAGGTTGCCATCGTCACCTCGGATGATCGCGGACCGACCGAGGCAACGGTGGCCAGCCTGGGCCTGGGCGTCGGCCTGGGAGAGCTGGTCGGCCTGCTCGTCTGCGCCGACGATGGGCTGCCCTCGAAACCGGCGCCCGATACCTTGCTCCATGCCTGCCAGGTGCTGGGGGTGAGCCCCAGGCGGACCGCGATGATCGGTGACTCGGTGGCCGACATGCGGATGGCCACGGCGGCCGGGGTCGGACGGCGGATTGCCGTCCTGACGGGGATCGGGCGACGGGCCGAGCTCGAGCCGATCTCCGATGTCGTGATCGAGTCGATCGCCGAACTGCTGCCCGGGTCCCGCTAAGGGACGAGCGACGCGCCGCCGGCAAATGGGGTGGCGGCCGGCAGGGTCACGAAGCCCGAGCCGGGCAGGGCCAGGAGCAGCACGAAGCCGATCACGAAGGCCACCACCAGGACCCGGAACGCGGTTGAGTTGCGAAACGTTCGGGAGGGCCTGGCCATTGACTTGAGTCTACCAACGCCCGGTACGTTCGGGCTATTCATGCACACCGGACTGGCAGGTACGGTGCACACAAGCGCGGAATCCTGCCGGGTTCGGGGGGCGCGCTCCAACTCATGATCCAGCCATGACGCCCGACGGGGGCGCACGAAAGTCGAGCCGCGCATGGCCCCAGCGTTTGATCGAACATCGTCCGGCGAACTGGTCACGATCGCCGAGGCGGCCCGCCTGGCCGGCGTCCATCGCAATACCGTCCGCTCGTGGTGTGCCAGCGGTCGGTTGTCGAGCGTCCGGATCAACCGCCGGGGCGATCGCCGAATCCGGCGACCGGACGTCGAGCGATTCGTGGCTCGCCGGGCTGCCACCGCGGACGACCCACTGAGTGAGCTCAGCGGCCTGCCGGCCGAGCGCTTCCGCCGTCAGCGGTCCGAGCTGGAGCTGCGTCTCGCCGGCCAGCGGCGCCTGCTCGACGTCAACGCCAAGCTCCTGTCCAACCTTGACCCGGCGGCCGTGCTCGACAGCATCGCCGACCTGCTCAAGGATGTGGTCGCCTACGACGCCCTGACGATCTACCGGGTTGATCGAACCACCGGCCGGCGCTGGGCGGTGATCGCCCGCGATCGCTTCGCCGAGGTGATCCTGCGCGAGCAGATGCCGATCGGCGTCGGCATCACCGGCTGGGCGATCGATCATCACCAGGCGGTCCTGTGCAACGACGCCCTCGACGATCCGCGCTGCGTCCAGATCCCGGGCACGCCGGTAGAGCCTGAATCGATGCTGATCGTCCCGCTCCAGGTTGGCGGCGACGTGATCGGGACCCTCAACCTGGCCCGCATGGGCGGCCCTGAATCGCACTTCACCGAATACGAATTCGAGCTCACCCAGCTCTTCGGAGGACAGGCCTCGATCGCCCTCCAGAACGCCGAAGCGCACCGGGCGGTGATGGTCCGCGCCGACCAGGATTCGCTGACCGGGCTGGGTAACCACGGCGCCTTCCAGAACGACCTGGGCCTCGCCTTGGAGCAGGCCGGCGACGAGCCCCTGGCCGTGATGATGCTCGACCTGGATGCCTTCAAGCGCTTCAACGACACCCAGGGCCATCCGGCCGGCGATGCCCTGCTGCACCAGATCGCCGACGCCATCGTGCGGACGATCCGCCTGACCGACCGCGCCTATCGCTACGGCGGCGACGAGTTCTCGGTGATCCTGGGGGGCATGACCCGGCTGGAGGCCGAGCCGGTGGCGAGCCGGATCCAGCGAGCGGTGGCAGCCCTGACCGCCGACCACCGGGCCCAGGTCACGGTGACGGTGGGCATCGCCGCCTTCCCCGAGGACGGCCGCTCGAAGGCCGAGCTGATCGGCGCCGCCGACGCCCAGCTGTTCATCCTCAAGCCGAGCACCGCCCGCGACGCCGTCGAGGGGGCCGTGGCCCGGGAGGCCTACCTGAGCGCCCTCCACGACACAGCCATCACGCTCATGGACCGGCTCGATCCAACCGAGCTGCTGGACACGATGGTCAAGCGCGCGTCGACCCTGCTCAACGCGTCGAGCGGCTACCTGTACCTCGTCGACGAAGCCACCGATGAGCTCGTGGTGACCGTGGGCACCGGGCTCTTCGCCAGCCGGGTGGGCTACCGGCGGAAACGTGGGATGGGCGTTGCCGGAACCGTCTGGCAAACAGGCCGGCCGGTCGCCGTCGCCGACTATGACGTCTGGGAGCACCACGCGGAAGACATGCCCCGGGGCCTCTTCGGCTCGATGATCGGGGTGCCCCTGACCAGTGCCGGCGTCGTCATCGGCGTCCTCGGCCTGAGCTCGGGCACGCCCCTGCGCCAGTACGGCGAGAGCGAGATCGCGGTGCTCGGCCGGTTCGCCCAGCTGGCCTCGATTGCCCTCGACAATGCCCGGCTGTGCGAGACAGTCCAGCGCCAGGCGGCTGAACGGGCCCGGACGGACGATGCCCTGCGCCACAGTGAAGAACGCTTCCGGCGCCTGTCCGATGCCACCAATGAGGCGATCGCGATCCATCGCGAAGGTCGAATCATCGAAGTCAACGAGGCCTTCTGCCGGCTGCTGGGCTACTCGGCCGAGGCCCTGATCGGCCACTCACTGCTCGAGTTCGCCGCCCCCGAGACACGCGACCGGGTCACGGGCTACACGCCCGAGTCCAACGCGCCCTTCGAGGCCACGGCGATCATGGCCGACGGGACCGCGTTCCCGGTCGAGGTCGTCTGGCGCGAGATGCCCTACCTCGATGGCCTTGCGGCCGGCGTAGTGTCGGTCCACGACCTGCGCGAACGACACCGGCTGGAGGCCGAGATCAGCCAGCGCTCCTTCTACGACCCGATCACCGGCCTGCCCAACCGGGCTCTGTTCATCGATCGCTGCCGGCACTCACTGACCTGGACTCGCCAGGACGATGACGACCCGATTGCCGTGATCCTGATTGACCTGGTCCGGTTCACCGTGGTCAACGAGAGCCTTGGTCGCGCCGTCGGCGACCGGCTCCTGACCGAGGTCGGCCAGCGGCTCATCGGCGCCGTCCGGCCGGGCGATACGGTCGCCCGCTTCAGCGGCGTCCAATTCGCGGTGATGCTCGACGGCATTTCGTCGACCGGCGAGGCCCGCCAGCTGGCCGACCAGCTGGACTCCGTCCTCCGTATGCCCTTCGACGTCTCGGGCCGGGAGGTCCTCCTGCACGGGACCATGGGCATCGCCATCGGCGCACCCGGCCAGGCGGATCCCGACCAGCTCCTCCACGACGCCGAGGTTGCCCTCAACTTCGTGCGCACCCACCAGACATCCGAGCAGGCGGTCTTTGAACCGGGCATGAATGCCGAGACGCTGGACC
>JBBRIV010000127.1:0-8145 GCA_038220425.1 Candidatus Limnocylindrales bacterium | reverse complement strand
GCCGCCGATGGTCCTGCCGCCCCAAACTCTTGGCGGCCACCAGGCGACAGCAACCAGCCTCAGGCCCGGAGCGCCTCGATGATCGGTGCCAGCGCTTCGATTGCCCCGGGGGTCAGGGCGGGGTAGGGCCCCGTGTCGGCCTCGTCGCCGGCGAAGATCGTGACGTGGCGCAGGCCTGTCGCATGCATCTCCTGGAGCGTGGCCACCACCTGGGCCGCGCCACCGGGCAGGCTCCCTTCGCGGACCCCGGCGCTGCCCGCCTCAAGTTCAAGCCGGACAAAGCCGGTCAGGGGCAGGGTCGCCGGGTCGCGTCCGGCCGCCGCGCAGGCGGCCTCGGCCGCGGTCAGGGCAGCTCGAACCGCATCGACCCCCGTCAGGCCATCGGTCCAGTTCAGGGCATCGCCCCAGCGGGCGGCGACCCCCAGGGTCCGCGGTCGGCCGGCGGCAATCCACAAGGGCGGCCCGCTGGGCCGTGGACCGCGCGGCCTCAGGCGGGCTCCGGCCAGGTGGAACAGGGGCCCGTCATGATCGATCGGGTCGGTCTCCCGGAGGAGCCTGGCCGTGACCTCGACCGCCTCGGCGAAGCGGCCGATGTGCTTCTCGCCGTCGTAGCCGAGGCGCGTCCAGCGTTGATCGGTGGGTCCGACGCCTGCTCCCAGGCCCAGGATCAGCCGGCCGGCGCTGACCTCGTCGAGCGATTCAGCCATCGAGGCGACCATCGCCGGCGGTCGATAGGTCGTGCACAGGACCAGCGGGCCAAGCTCCACCCGGTTCGTCGCCTCGGCCAGGGCCGGCAGGATCGACCAGGGCTCCCAGAAGCCTGGCTCGTCGGAGAGCCAGACCGTATCGACGCCGATCGCCTCGAGATCGATGGCCGACCGGCGCACGTCCGACCAGAGCGGTTTCTTGGGGCTTGGCCCGGGCCAGGACGTCACATACGCGCCGATTCCCAGCCGGTCCGGTGGCAGCGAGTTGGTCATCGCTGAATTGTAGTGGCGGGTCTCGACGGGAGCCGCTACCAGCCGAACGAGCCGGGGCCGCCCTTGATCGGGCCGACGATCTTCGCGGTGACCCAGCCGCCGTAGAAGCGGCCGGGCTGGGGCGTGGCCTGCTCGTCGCCAACCCAGGCCTCGTCGACCTGCCAGGCATAGAACGCGAGGTAGTCGCGCAGGGTCTCGTAGCCGGCCATCGGCTCCGGGTACGACCAGCCGGCGTTGGCGATGACCCGGCCGGGCAGGACAATCGACCAGTACGCGGCCAGGCCCTTCCATTCACAGACGCTGTGGTGTTCCGTGGGCTGGAGCAGATCGAGCCGGACGTCGGCGGGCGGCAGGAAATAGACCGGCGCCCCGGCCGTTTCGAGGACCCGCAGGGCGGCCGTCGTATCGGCCAGGGTGATCCCGTCGACGACAATCCGAATGCGCTCGGGCACGGGCTCGACCCGGGGCGGGCGCGGATAGTCCCAAACCGATTCCTGGCCTGGACCGGGTACGACCCGATCGTGGGGCGGCGGGACCGTCCCCGCGAACACTTGTCGATCCATCACATTCCCTTCATCAGTGCTCCGTCATGATGAACGACAACGCGATCAATGCCATAGGAGACCAAGGCTCGTGGACCACTTTGACTTCGTGATCATCGGCGCCGGCCCCGGCGGCGAGGCAGCGACCTATGAAGCGCGGGGGCGTGGCGCGAGCGTGGCGGTGGTCGACCGCGACCTGTTCGGCGGATCGTGCCCGTTCTGGGGCTGCATCCCGTCCAAGTCGCTCCTGCACGCCGCCGAGCGGCACGCGGCCGGCGCGGACTACGACTGGGCCCGGGCGTCGGCCCGGCGCGACTACATGATCAACCGCGAGCAGCGGGCATACCCCGACGACTCCGGCCACGTGCGCGGCCTGGAAGGTGCCGGCGCGACGGCAATCCGGGGTGAGGCGACCCTGGCCGGACCCGGCCGGGTCGTTGTCCGCCACGATGGGCAGAGCCACGAGCTGGGCGCGACGAACGTGGTCATCGCGGTGGGTTCCACCACGAAGATCCCCCCGATCGACGGGATCGATACGATCAGGACCTGGACCAACAAGGAGGCCACGGGGACCCGTGAGCTGCCGGCCAGCCTGCTGGTCCTGGGCGGCGGACCGACCGGTGCGGAGCTGGCCCAGGTGTTCGCCCGGTTCGGTGTCCCGGTCACGATCGTCCAATCGGGCAAGCGCCTCGTCCCGAGCGACCATCCGCGCAACTCCGAGGCCGTCCTCAAGGCACTCGTCCGGGACGGCGTCGATGTTCGCCTGGGCGTCCGGGCGATCCGGGCGGAGGCCGGGGCAGGGCCCGCCGGCGCCGATGTCATCCACCTGGACGACGGTTCGACGGCAACCGGCCACGCCACCCTGCTGGCCGTGGGCCGGACCTTCCCACTCGAGGAGCTCGGCCTGGAAACGGTCGGGATCGATGCCAGGGATCGCAACGGCGTGCCCCACGACGGGCGGCTCCGCCTGGCCGATGGGCTGTTCCTGATCGGCGACCCGGCCGGGCCGGAGCTCCATACCCACCAGGCCCACTACCAGGGCCAGGTGGCGGTCCGGATGGCCCTCGGCGACACCGTCACGCCCGACTACCGGGCCCTGCCCCGGGCGACCTACACCGATCCCGAGATGGCCTCGGTGGGGGTCACCCTGGACCAGGCGCTGGCTGCCGGCCTGGATGCCTTCGAGCTGGTCGCCGACTTCCCGGCGACCGCCAAGGGCTACTCGGTCGAGGCCACCTTCGGGCACGTCACGATCGTCGTCGACCGGGGGACCCACGAGCTGATCGGCGCGGCAATGGCGGTCCCCGACGCCTCGGCCGCGATCCATGAATGCGTGCTCGCGATCAAGGCCCACGTCAAGCTCGAGACCCTGGCCGACACGATCCACGCCTTCCCGTCGACCTCGCGGATCTTCAACGGCCTCTTCGACGACGCGGCCCGGATGCTCCGCTAAGCGCGGATGTCCGGGTTGGGCAGCATGACGTCGTCGATCGTGCGGACCAGGTCCCAGTACGAGCCGATGAATCCGCGCAGCGTGCGGACCGTGGCCCCATACGTATCGAACTCTGGCTGGGTCAATCCCTGGGGCTCGTAGGCTCGGCCAAAGTCGGGGATCCGGGCGAGCAGCTCGTCGACGAAAACCGCCGGAACCGGATCGTCGAAGCGCGGCCGGACCTCCACGGATGAGGCGTTGAAGCGCTTCTGCCAGGCGTACGGGATGGTCAGCGAGACGTCGCCGCCGATCAGCTCGGACCAGTGCAGGTGGTGCCGATAGGCAGCTGCCAGCAGGCGGGTCCGATAGCCCCGTTCGCGGAAGATGCCGGCCGCACGCTTGAAGACGGCCAGCCCGGCCCAGTTGGGTGCGGCCGGATCGACCGTGATGTTGTCGCGTTCGCAAACGGCCTTCATCCAGTCGTCGAGCCGGCCGACCATCAGGGTGCACACCGGGCTCATCGTCGCGACGTCCTCGCCGGCCGCCTCGCGCCGGACCAGCGCGCGCTCCACGGCGGCACCCACGGCCAGGGCCTGGGGCAGGGTGAATGAGACCGTGGCGTTGATCGAGATTCCCAGCGCCGTGGCTTCCTCGATCGCCGTCAATCCGGCAGCCGTGGCCGGAAACTTCACCTGCATGTTGGGCGCCAGGCCGGCAAACCGGCGACCCTGCTCCAGCATCCTGGTCGAATCGCGGTACAGGGTGGGGTCGGTCTGGATCGACAGCCGGCCGCGCCGCCCGGCGGACCGCTCGAAGATCGGGGCCAGGATCGCCGCGCCGGCGACGGCCATCTCCTCGATCAGCTGCCAGGTGATCTGGAGCTCGGACGCGGCCGGCCGGTCAGCCTGGATCTGGCGGATCCGCGGCAACCAGGTGGCGAACTCCTTCTTGAGGACCTCGCCCACGATCGTGGGGTTGGACGTTGCCCCAACCGCCCCGTTGCCGACGGCGTACTCCAGCTCGGCCGTGGAGCACGAATCATTCCAGTATTCGGTCTTGGTCGTCCGGGCCATCAGGCCCAGCGGTGTCTCCACTCAGATCCCCAGGTTACGCAGATACTCCCGGTTGGCTCGCTGGCCGGCCACCACCGACTCGGGCGTGTCGCTGGAGCGCAGGGCCTGGTCCTGCTCGATCACCAGCCAGCCCTGGTAGTCGTACGACTGGAGGGCCGCGATCACCGAATCGATGTGCGAGTCGCCGGCGCCCAGCTCGCAGAACACGCCTCGGCTGAGGGCCTCCTCCAGCCCCTTGCCATCCGCTGTGACCTGCTCCAGGACGGCCGTCCGGCAGTCCTTGATGTGGACGTGGCGAACCAGGGCGTGGTAATCGTGGACCGCCTGGGTCGGGTCGGCCCCGCCGTAGCGGAAATGGCCGGTGTCCAGGCACAGCCCGAGCAGCGACGGGTCGATCGCGCCCATCACCCGGGCGATCTCGTCGGCCGTCTCGATGTAGGTCCCGGCGTGGGGATGAAGGACCGGCTCGAAGCCTTCGGCCCGGCACACCTCGGCGGCCCGGTGGAGGTTGTCAACGAGGGTCTGGAAGCGGGCATCGGAAAGCCACGCTTCAGGATGCGATGCGATCCGCCCGGACAGGGCCAGGCGCTGGGGCTCGTCGAAATGGTCGGACAGGACCGCGAACGGGCGCGAGCCCGCCGGCGAGCCTTCGGCCAGGACGCGCAGGCTGGCTCGGAGCACGGCCCGATCGTCGACGGAATGCTCGGCCCGGCTGAAATGCTGGGGAATGAACGCGCCGACCATCTCCAGGTTGCGGCTGGTCAGGCGGTGCTGGACCTGGGTCGCGTCGCCCAGGAAGCCGGGCGGGCCCATCTCGGTGCCCTCGAAGCCGATGTCGACCATCCAGTCGAGCATGTCCTCGGGGGCCGGCATCCAGGCGTCGTCGCTGAGCACCTCGTCGACGCCGAACGAGACGGGCGCGCTGGCAACGCGCAGCTTGGCAGTGGTGGGCATTGGGTTCCTCCGGACTGGACGAGACGGATCAGGGCCTGATGACGATCTTGACGGCCTCACCCGAACGGATCCGGCCGATCCCTGCGACGGTGTCATCGAGGGGGATGGTGGCCGTGATCATCGGAGCCAGGTTGAGCGCGCCGCTCTCGACCAGCCGGATGGCCGCCGGGAACGTGAAGTTGGAGATGTACGAGCCCAGGATCGACAGGCCCTTCTCGACGATCTCCACCTGGTGGACGGCCGGCCGGGCATTGCCGTTCATCCCGAAGATGATCACTCGGGCGCCCACCGCGGCCGCCTCGATCGCCTGGGGCAGGACGGCCCCCACGGCATCCACGACGACGTCGGCGCCGGCCGGCATCAGCTCGGCCCGACGGGCGACCCACTCGTCGGGGGTGACCACGAAGTCGGCCCCGACGGCCTTGGCGACCGGCGCCCGGTGGACGCTGGGCTCAACGGCCACGATCCGGGCCGCCCCGGAGGCCTTGAGAACGGCGATGAACAGGCAACCGATCGCGCCCGCGCCGAACACCCCGACCGTCTCGCCGGGCTTGAGGGCGGCCTTGTTGGTGCCGTTGACGACACACGCGAGCGGCTCGACCAAGGCCGCCATCTCGGCCGAAACGTCTTCCGAGATCGGATACACGCTGTTGGCCGGGGCGGTCACGTACTGGGCCAGGGCGCCGTCGCGGTAGACGCCCAGGGCCACGATATTGATGCAGTTGGCCGGCCGGCCCGACTTGCAGGGCAAGCACTCGCCGCACTTGGGATCGGGGTCGACCACGACCCGGGTGCCGATCCGGGGATCGCGCACGGCCGCGCCGGCGGCCCGGATCCTGCCCACGAACTCGTGGCCGATGATCACCGGCGGGGTGGACGGATGGCCGGGTGGCATGTTGATGATCTGGACGTCGGAGCCGCACACCCCGCACGCCTCGACCTCGATCAGGACCTCGTCGGCGGCGGGCACCGGGTCCGGAACATCCTTGACGACGAGTCGGCCTTCGCCTTCGTACACAGCAGCGCGCATCAGTTGGAACCTCCGATTGGGTGGGCGGGATTGGATCGGGTCACGCGAGGCGCTCCCGGACGGGGCCGGCGAGGCGCTCGAACGTCTCGTCGTCGATGGGCGTGGGCAGGTCCACGATCGCCTCTTCGGCGCCGGCCGCATGCCAGGCGCGCAGGAGTCCGATCACGGTTTCCTGGGTATCAGCCAGGGGCGAGCTGGCAGCCCAGGCCCGGGCCTGCTCGGGGCTGCCGCCCTGGCGGGCGAGGATGGCGGTGAGGGCGTCGACAGCCTGAGCACGGGTCGGCCGGATGCAGATCGGCTGGATCCCGACCGTGCGCCGGATCGCCCGCGGATCCCGGCCAACCTGTGCACAATGCTCGTCGAGCACGCGGTTCTTGTGAGCGTACGTGTCGGGCTCGCCTTCGCCATTCCAGATGTCGGCGTCGCGAGCCACGATCCGGAGCGTGCGCTTCTCGCCGCTGCCCCCGATCAGGAGGGGCAGCCGGGCCTGGACCGGCGGCGGATCGTTGCGCAGCTCGTGGCCGCTGACCCACCGCCCGGCAAAGCTGACGGCCGCGCCATTCAGCATCCCGCGAGCCACCTGGCTGGCTTCGTCCAGGCGGCTGATCCGGTCGCCCAGCGAGAGCATCTCGTAGCCGAACGCTCGATGCTCGGGCTCGTGCCAACCCGCGCCCAGGCCGAGGATCGCTCGGCCGGCAGCGGCGTGGTCAAGGGCCGTGGCCATCTTCACGGTCAGGCCCACGTTGCGGTAGCCCACCCCGCAGACCATCATGCCGAGGGGCAGCCGGCTGGTCCGGGCGGCCCATGCACCGAGGGTCATCCAACCCTCGAACACGGGTCCCTGGGCGCCCAGCAGCGGCCCGTCCGCATCACCCAGGATGGGCATCATGTGGTCGTTGGCCCACAGGCTGTCGAAGCCCAGGGCCTCGATCCGCTCTCCGGCGGACATCAGCTCAGCCCACGTGGCGGCCTGGCCCCAGACCTGGAATCCCATCCGGATCGGCGCCTCCGGCTGCGGGCGTCCTTCGAGCAGCCCGCTCAAGCGGCGTCGTTCATTGGGAGTTGCGCCGCCTGAGCCGGCGACCTCCGCTCAGCAGGACCGAGCCCAGCGCGACCGCCGACAGCGTCGCCACGAGGATGACCGTCGCGATGGCATTGACCTCGGGAGTCACCCCGAACTTGATCTGGGTGTAGATGTACAGGGGCAGGGTCTGCTGCGGGCCGATCAGGAAGAACGTGATCACGAACTCGTCGATCGACAGGGTCACGCACAGGAGGGCGCCGGCCAGGATCGCCGGAGCGATCAGGGGCAGGACGATGTAGCGGAGCGTCCGCAACGGGCTGGCTCCAAGATCCGCGGCGGCCCATTCCAGACGGCGGTCGAAGCCCTGCAAACGGGAAGCCACGATCAGCACGACGAACGGGATCGTGAAGACCAGGTGGCCGGCAACCACCGTGGCCAGGCCGAGCTGGAGATGGAGCGCCTGGCGGAAGAAGATCAGGAGCCCGATGCCGATCAGGAACCCCGGGATCATGATCGGCAGGGTGAACAGGAGCCGGAGCGTGCCGGGGGCCCGGATACCGCCGCGGACAAGTGGGAAGGCAACCATCGTGCCGATGATCGAGGCCACGATCGTGACCGCCACCGCGACCTCGATCGAGGTCAACAGGGCGTGCTGGATGGACGAGTCGGCGGCGAGCACCTGGTACCAGTGCAAGGTCAGCCCGGTGATCGGCAGGCCCGGCGTTGCAGCGTCCTCGAAGGAGAACAGGATCAGGAAGGCGATGGGCAGGTACAGGAAGGACAGCACCGCAGCGGCCAGGATCATCAGCGACCAGCGCGTCTGGCGGGCGAAGCGGCTGACTGGCATGTTCTCGAGCGGGCTGGCTCCTCTAGCCACTGGTCACCACGTCCTCGACCCGGAACGACTTCCGGAACACGATCATGATCGCGGTCACGAACGCCGCGATGATGATCGCCAGGGCAGCCCCTTCCGCGAACTGGGCCTGGCGGAGGTAGTTCACGACCAGGTTGGCGATCAGGCTGCTCTGGGCACCGCCGACCAGGGTAGGCGTCAGGAACTCGCCCAGGATCGGGATGAACACGAAGATGCAGGCGGTGATGATGCCGGCC
>JBBRIV010000126.1:0-8151 GCA_038220425.1 Candidatus Limnocylindrales bacterium | reverse complement strand
AGGCAACCAATTCATTCCGACTGATTTTCGCCGCGGTTCGCTCAGCCGAGCTCGGGCGACCTGTGTGAATCGGTGAGATTTCGGATGGTTAGACACCCAACCCAGGTGGACATGGAAGGTCTTGCCCACGGCGTACGTTGGCTGGTCAATGGTCTCGCATCCTCACATAGATCGGAAACAAGGAGGGATCAGTGAATCTCTTGACGGGAAGCGTTCAGCGCTTCCGCGCGCTAGCTGTGCTGGTTTGTGTACTGTTCGCGGCCCAGGGGTGCGCTGGGGGAGGCTCAGCTACCTCCCCAACTCCCGCCACTTCGACTCCTAGCCCTGCAACGTCGACTCCCAGCCCTGCCGTTCCGACCGGGACTCCAACTGCCTCTCTCAATGCGCACGAGCCGAACTGTGCGAACGTACCGACGGGTCCAGTGACCCTGAACTACTGGGACGACTCAAACGAGAACCTCTCAGATGCGGGCGTCGCCATCCTCGATAAGGCGTTCCAGACTCGCTATCCAAATATCACGCTCTCGAGGGTTGCCAAGACCTTCAACGACATCGTCACCACCGAGAAACTGCAGGCTTCGGGTCCAAATCCCCCAGACATCCTCATCTCGAACGGCGGCTACGCCCTGCTCGGGCCGCTCGTGGCTGCAGGTCTATTGCGTCCACTCGACGATTACGCTAAGTCGTATAGCTGGCTCGATCGCTTCCCTGAAGGAATCCTGCGTCAGCAACGCTTCTCAAATGACGGCAAGACATATGGCACCGGGAGTCTGTGGACGATCGCGCCAACGGCGACATTCGTTGGGCTCTTCGTTCACAAAGCCAACCTTCAACGACTAGGCCTAAAGGTTCCGACCACGTTCGCGGACTTCGAGGCATCGCTCGCGGCGGCAAAGCAGGCCAAACTCACACCGATCGTCCAGGGTGTGCAGGAAGGCTGGCCCGCCATCCACATGTTCACCACCTTCGAGAACCTCAAGGTGCCGAATGACCAACTGAACGCCCTCGTCTACCACACCAAGCAGGCGAGCTTCGATACTCCGGAGAACGTCGCAGCGGCCACAATCACGCAGAACTATGGCAATCAGGCTTACTTCGGCCAGGGCTACCTTGCAAAGACGGCACAGGCCGCGATTGACGAGTTCAACGCCGGCAAGGCCCTGTACTTTCTGCAAGGCACCTACTTCTCCGCTCCCATTGTTCAGGCACTCGGCGACGGTGCGGAGATGATCCTCGTTCCGGGGTCAGACGGCGGGCCCTTCAGCGTGACCGGAGGCCCGGGAACGGCGTTTGCGATTTCGTCCAAGTCCAAGAATGCGGATGTCGCGGCCTGCTACATCGACTGGCGCACGGGCCAGTACGCCTCGGAGCTATATGTGGCCGAGGGTGGGCTGCCCGCGATGAAGTTCTCCTACAACGGAACCAGCACGTTCACGAAGTCCGTCTTCGACGCGTGGAACCAAGCCGCCGTCCAACGCGACTCGGTCGTCCCGTACATCGACTTCTCCGCGACGAACCTCCTTGACTTCATGTCAGGAAAGTCACAAGAGCTTGCGTCGGGACACATCACGCCGCAGCAGTACACCGCGGAAATTCAGGCACAGTACGCGCAATTCGCACCTTAGGACGGCGCGACTGGGAACGCTCGAGCAATTCCGGTGACGACCCACTCAACACGATGGAGTCCCGCCCGTTCGCGGCGGGACTCCATCCGCCTTCCGGGCGCCTCCGGCCTGGTGGCGTTCCTCTATGTCGTGCCAGCCGTGGTCTTCTTGTCTCTCATCCTTCTTGTCCCGCTGGCGATGACACTTGCGCTGTCGCTCGCGCGCTGGGACGGCCTCGGTCCAATCCAATGGGTCGGGGCAGCGAACTACGCCGCGTTCTTGGGAGACGCGACCGTGATGTCGTCGCTGCGCAACGCGCTGGTCATGACAATCTTCACATCGGCGATGCCGATCATCTTGGGGCTGCTTACGGCGGTCGTCGTGTCACGTGTCGGCGCCAGGTTGCGGACACTCTGGCGGACGCTACTCTTCCTCCCTGCTGTCATCGCACCCGTCGTTGTGGCCGTTGGTTGGCGCCTGATCTATGAACCGACTAGCGGCCTCCTGAATGGCCTGCTCAATACCCTCGGATTGTCGAGCGTCGGGCGCCCATGGCTCGGAGATTTCGATTTAGCGCTGCCGGCTACCGGCGTTGTGGCGACATGGATGGAATACGGCCTCGTCATGGTCTTGTTCCTCGCCGGCATCCAGCGGATTTCCCAAGATCTTTATGACGCGGCCCGGGTCGACGGCGCGAACATCCTGGCCGAGGTCCGGCATGTCACGCTTCCTGGATTGCGCTACGAACTAGCCGTCGCCTTCGTGGTGACCTTGATCGACTCCTTCAGAAACTTCGCCCTCATCTTTAATCTGACGCGAGGAGGGCCGGGCTCGGCGACTGTCGTCCCGGTTCTCGAGGTCTACCGGCGCGGCATTCTGTACGGTCAGGTCGGATCCGCAAGCGCGATTGGAGTCACGATCACCGCGATGCTCGGCGTGCTCATTCTCGTAACCTTCGCCCTTGTCCGGCAGCGAGGCTCCCGGGCATGATCGCGCGGCCTGGACGAATCCTCGTCTATGTTGTGCTCGGGGTGGCGATCGCCTTTGCGGTTGCACCGATCATCGGAATCGTCTTGGTCTCGCTCCAGGCGAGGACGAGCGTCGGCGGCTCGATCCAGTCGGTGACCGACCTGACGCTCAACCACCTGACCACTGCGTGGGACAAGGGTTCGTTCGCTACATCACTGCGATCCAGTGCAATCATCGTCATCCTGGCGGTCCCGATGGCTACGTCCCTGTCGCTTATAGCCGGCTATGGCATTGGGGCGCTCCGGTTTCGACACAGCGGGCTCGTGCTTGGCTTGTTCGTATTTTCACTAATGATCCCGATTGAAGCGGGCCTTGTCCCGTTGTTCTACATCTGGCGGGCTCTGGGCCTGACCGATACGTACATTGCGATCGTCTTGACCGAGGTCGGATACCACATGCCGTTCGGGGTCTTCTGGATGGCGGCCGCCTTTAGATCGGTTCCCGCGGAGATCCTGGAGGCGGCACGAGTGGATGGAGCCACGAGCTGGACGGCGCTGATCCGGATCGGTGTGCCGATCGTGCTGCCGGCCGTCGTGACCCTTGCCGCCCTGCAGTTCATGTGGATCTGGAACGATTTCCTTATGCCGCTGGTGATGATCAGCTCCGAGGACCTGCGTACCGCTCCGCTCAGCATCAGCTTCTTCCAGGGTCAGTATGTCGCCGACATCACGCTCATCGCCGCAGCATGTGTGATCGTGGCTTTGCCGGTGGTCGTGGCCTATGCGTTCCTTCAGCGCCAGTTCATCGCAGGAGCAACGATGGGCGCGTTGAAAGAGTGATTAGGCTCGACGGGGCGGGAACTCATCCCGGCTCGTCCCACGCTGCGCGGAGGGAATACCATGGAGCCCCGCGGACCAGAGCCTCAGACGTCGCCCGCCAGCTTGATCCCGGATAGAAAACGCGACGGCTAGTTGGAAAGGGATTGCTTTGCGCATGGGCACGCTTCTTAGCTTGAAACGAGCTCGTACGATCGATTTGCCCACCGCATCGACCGAGCTCGTCGACCGGGGATGAGTGGCACTCGCGTCGTCGAACGGTCCGGAAAGGCGACCCACCAGGAGACGCGCGCCCACAACGAGGGACTTGTCCTCGGCACGATCTACGACCGCGGTCCGATCAGCCGGGCGGCCGTCGCTCGCTCCACTGGTCTCACCCGGACGACCGTCTCGGACGTCGTCTCCGAGTTGCTCCGCGACGGCTTCGCTCAGGAGGTCGGGCGCGGCCCCTCGACCGGCGGCAAGGCCCCGATCTTGCTCAACGTCCCCGATGCTGCTCGCCACCTCATTGGACTCGACCTCAGCGAAAAGGTCTTCCGCGGAGCGATCGTTGACCTGCGCGGCAAGATCGTTTCGGCGATCGAAGTCGCGGTCGACAATCGCGACGATGACTGGGCGCTCACACACGTCATCGGTCTCGTCGACCGCCTCCTCGCGCTTACCGACCGGCCGATCCTGGGGATTGGAATCGGGACAGCCGGCCTGATCGACACGACCGTCGGAACCGTCCTGGAGGCAGTGAATCTCGATTGGCACGACGTGCCCCTTGGTTCCCTCCTTGCAGCCCGGACCGGCCTACCCGTCTATGTCGCAAACGACAGCCAGGCGACGGCCCTCGCGGAGCATGTCTTCGGCTGGCCGCGGACCTCGAACCTTATTGTCGTCAAGGTCGGAGATGGCATCGGTGCCGGGCTCGTGCTCGATGGACGGCTCTACCAGGGCGACGGCTTCGGCGCCGGCGAGATCGGCCACACGACGGTCCGGCCGGGCGGCAGCGCCTGTCGCTGTGGCCGCTTTGGGTGCCTCGAGACAGTCGCCAGCACCCGGGCGATTCTGGCCCAGCTCGGCGGGCATGGGATCGGGCGACTGCCCGATGCCGTTGCCGCACTGGAGGGCGGCGACCCCGTCGTGCGCGAAGTCGTGGTCGCGGCGGGACGTGAATTGGGTGTTGCCCTTGCGTGGCTGGTCGGCGCGCTGAACGTCGAGCGGATCGTGCTGGTGGGCAGTGCACCGGCGTTTGGCCAACCTTGGCTGGCCGCCGTCCGCGAGTCGATGCAGGCGAGCGCCCTCGAGCTCCTCGCCAATGACACCACGGTGGAAATCGGCAGACTGACCGCCGAGGGCGTGGTCCTCGGCGCGTCCGCCCTTTTGATGACCCGCGAGCTGGGGCTGAGCTTGGCCGGACTGCCACCCGGCGCCAGAGACGACCTGGCGCGCAAGGACGAGCCTGGGTCCGATACCGAGAGGAGTCCGGCGTGACCGGTTCTCTCGTTGCCGGGGAAGATATCGGCGACAGCTTCTACGTCGCCCTCGTTGTTGGCGCGGCTGGCGGGACTCGGGGCCGGGCCCTTGGCGAGCGGAAGATGAAGACTCCACTCCAGTCCGTATCGCGGGTTTAGAAGGTGCCCACGGTGAACGGAACTAGCCTCAGCCCAAGTGATGAATTCACGGTCGCGCTGTGGGTCGAAATCCCAGCGGATCGGGCGGGCGCAGCCGGAGGGCTCGTCTCCAAGTACGACCCAGAGACCCGTACGGGCTTCAATCTCAGCGCGGTCTCGAGCGCTGGTGGTTACAACGGCCCGAGTGACGAAATTCGCCTGTCCTTTGGGATTGACGCGGGCAGCGAGCCTCGTTGGTTCGATATGGGGAGCCCTTCGCCGACGTCGAACTACGTGAGCAACTCACTGACCGTATTCGACGGCGCCATTCATGCAGCGACCTCTGACGCGCCGCGCAATGCGGATCGTGGGCACGTATACCGTCACCTAGGCGAGACCGAGTGGCAAGACCTGGGCAGGGTCGGGCGGGGGAATGCGCACGGGGTTGGGCCGATGATCGTTCATCGAGACTCGCTCTACGCCGCCACCTGGAACTACGACTGGACGCGGGTCCATCATGAGGACCTTCAGTCGTGCCGCGTCTACCGTTATGACCGTCCAGGTCGGTGGGAGGACTGCGGCCAACCGGGACGATCGAAGCGCCTGTTCAGCATGGCCTCGTATCGAGGTGACCTCTACGTCGTCGGCGACGACTCCACGCTCCAGTTGTACCGCGGCGGGGCAAAGTGGGAAGAGGTGCGGCGCTTCGGGACGTTCGCGCACCCTATGTCGGTCCATGACGGGCGGCTCATCCTTGGGATGCTTCAACCGGCAACAGTCTGGGAGTTCGATGGCGAGCGTTGGCGGGATCTCGGTAATCCCCTAGGCGATCCCCGTCGCTGTAACGAAGTCCATTCGTTCGCGACGTTCCGGGGCCGCCTACGTGTTGGTACTTGGCCTCTTGGGCGGGTGGCACAGTGGGATCCAGACCGGTCGAGATGGCGCCAAGTGGGTCGACTGGGTGACAGTACGGAAATCATGGCCCTGAACGTGTACAACGGGAAACTCTATGGCGCAGCGATCCCTCGTGCCGAGATCTTCCGATACGAGCAGGAACGATCGTGGACCAGCCTCCGTCGTCTTTTCAATCCGACGGGATGGCAGCCGGTGCTGGTCGCAAACATGTCTCGACTGCCTGACGGTGATCGACGGATGCGTGAATGGACGCGGGTGACCAGCCTCACTCAACATGACGGTCTGTTGTTCGCATCAATCGGCAGCTGTACGAGTGCTACGGTCGATGCGCCGGCCGATGTTCGCGGCTCGGTCCATGCATTCCGAGCAGGCGTTGTTGCAACCACACCCCGCACACTCACTCCGGGCTGGCACCACATCGCGGCCGTGTGCGATCGAACCTCGATAGCGATCTATGTCGATGGGCGGGAAATGGCGACGGCGAAAGGCGAACTGACGAGGCCGATCGCGAACTCCGCTGAGCTACGCGTAGGCGAAGACGACAGTGGTCGTTTCAAGGGTGCTGTTGAGCGAGTTCAACTCCACCGGCGGGCCTTACAGGCTCAAGAGCTGGCCGCAGCGGCCGATGCCCCACCCCCTCCATTCAAAGGCGGATCGGATGTCGACAATGCTTGACCTGCATTCGGATCGATCTCGGACCTGTCAACCAACCACCGGCTGATGTGCGGAGCGACAGCGCTCGCCGCGGGAAGTGCCGCCAGACACCCCTGTGACAGAGGTAGTTCGACGAGATCAGGTGTCCTTGGACGCTCTCGGGAGGTCAGGTTGAGAACGTCGAGATGCTCGATCGCGCCCTCGAATTCGGCGCGAGGTCACTCCAGGCCGGCCCAGTCGTCAGGCGTGAAGGCTGTGATGTGGGGTTTCGGATGGCTCGGGCGGGCTCACGGAACTGCCGGATCGATCGCAACCGAAGATCGCTCGTGAGCACATCGAAGGCGGCGACAGACGGGTCGATCGAGCTTCGAGTCGGTCTCGCCAGTGCGGTGATCAAGCCCTCGCGAGGGGGCATGCTCACCTCTCTCCGAGTTGCCGAACGCGAGCTGCTGACGCAGCCGACCGGAACCGACGACGCGATCCCCCGATATGGGAGCTTCTTGATCGCCCCGTGGGTGGGCGAACTCTTCGGAGGGGTCGTGGGGTTTCGCGGAAACGGGCGTCAGCTTCCGCCGAATGCAGGGCGGCACGCTGTCCACGGTCTCGTGTTTAGTGGTGCCTGGGCTGTCGTACACGCTACCGACGAATCGGCGACGCTGGAGCGAGCGCTTGTAGAGCCGTGGCCATTCGGCGGGCTGGTCCGCCAGGAGATCACGCTGGCTGAGGATCGGATCTCCTTGGTCGCCGAGGTCCACTCGACCAAGTCGGCGATGCCCGCGTCGGTTGGGTGGCATCCGTGGTTCCGCTGTTCGGAGCCGAACGCGACTCGCGTGCGCGTCGCGGCAGACAGGCGTCTTGCCCTCGATGGCGAGCTCCTACCGACTGGGCAGTACCTCGACGTGGCTGGCACAGCGGACCTCAGGACCGGCCCGATCCTCGGCGAGAGGTCGATCGACAATGTCTACATCGACGCCGTTTCACCGGCGGTGATCGACCTTCCAGGACTCAGATTGTCGGTGGCCTTCGACTCCCAGACCTCGATCGTTGTCGTCTACACGACCCCCGGCTCTGTGTGCGTGGAGCCCTGGTCGTCGTGGCCAGATGCGATGCGAATGTCCGAGCTCGGCTACCCAACCGGTCTTGCGGTGCTTGAGCCAGGCGACGTGCTTCGGCGCCAGACCACTTGGTCATGGCAAGGGACGGAGGGCTCCGAACTCCCCTGACCCCGCGATGCTCTCTGCCGGGTTGCCGGGTCCAACGTCGTTGGAAAAGCGGCGAGTGCCAATCAGATGGAGTCAACTGAGGTGCCCCGGGTTCGATGGAGTCATGGCACAGAACAGCACCTCCCGCCCAGTCCAGCGGCGGTCCGCCAGGCCGAGGTCGACGGCGGCACCCGGGCCGGGCTCACGAGCGAGGAGCGGGAGCGGATCAAGTTGCTCGAGCGGGAGAACCGCGAGCTCCGTCGAGCCAACGAGATCCTCAAGAGCGCCGCGGTTTTCTTCGGGGCGGAGCTCGACCGCCGGTCCTCGCGATGACCCGCTTCATCGACGAGCAGCGCACCACCCACGGGGTCGA
>JBBRIV010000125.1:0-8188 GCA_038220425.1 Candidatus Limnocylindrales bacterium | reverse complement strand
CACCGGACTCGTGGTCTTCGGGCTTCGGCTCGCCCGGGGAAACCTGCCACTCCGGCGCCCCGATCAGTCCCCGGCCGGTTCCGGCCGGACCAGGTGTCCGGCCATCCGGCGGCCAACGACCCGGCCGCCCGCCACCGCGGTCGTGGCGCCGATCAGGCCGGCCAGGTCAACCTCGACTGGGATGGCCGGTCGCTCCGTGGAGGGTTCGCGAGCACTGATCAGCCAGAATGCGGTCTCGTCTTCTGGCAGGATCAGCAGGATCGCCATCAGGTGGTAGGGCGCGATCGTCCGATTGACCTGGTCGACCAGCAGTCGGGACCAGCGCCCGTCACGCTCGGCCGCGTCCGGCAGATACGCCTCGAGAACGGTCAGCTCAATTTCCACCAGCCCACTCTGGAGCCGGGCCCGGCCAGTGCCATCCGTCGTTTCCCGGACCTTCAGGTATCGTTGGCCTGAAGACCATGCCCGCCGAGCCGTCCGACCAGCCGCCACTCATCGGCCGTGACGGCCCCCTGGCTCGGTTGCGTGCGGGGCTCATGCCGCCCTATCTCGAACCGCTGGCCATCCTGCTGGAGGGGCCCGCCGGGATTGGCAAGACGAGCCTGCTGCGGGCCGGCGTGGCCGCCGCCGAGGCGGCTGGCGTTACCGTCCTGTACGCGCGACCGGTCGAGGCGGAGGCAATCTACCCGTACGCCACCCTGACCGACCTGCTTGGTTCGCGCCTCGGGTTGGTCCGAGAGCGGCTCGCCGCGGTCCACCGGAATGCTCTCCGGGAAGCACTCGGCGCCGGCGACGCGGGCGAGGCGAGCAACGAGAACGTTGAGCAGGCCCCCGATGCCCAGCGTGTGGCGATGGCCGTTCAGGCCGCCTGCCGCGTCCTGATCGCGCGCGGACCGGTGTTGATCGCCATCGACGATGCGGGCTGGACCGATCAGGCCAGTCGTGAGGCACTGGCCTTCACCTTGCGCCGGCTGGCCGATCTGCCCGCGCGGGTCCTCATCGCTCAGCGCTGCGACGCACCCGGGGGCGAGGTCCCGTTCGGGCTGGTCGATGCGGCGAGGCCCGTCCCGGTCGAGCGAATCTGGCTGGAACCGCTGTCAATGGGTGCCCTCCACGAGCTGGTGCGCACGGCCACGGGAACCACCTTCACCAGGCCGACGCTGGTCCGAATCCGGGAACTATCGGACGGCAATCCGTTCTATGCCCTGGAGATCGCCCGCGCGCTGGCGGCCCATGGGGCCATCCTCCGGCCGGGCCAGGAGATGCCGATGCCTTCGTCGCTCCTCGAACTCCTCGGCGCCCGCCTGGTCCGCTTGCCCGCGCCGACGCGGCGGATCCTGCTCGTGGCTGCCCTGAGCGCGCGACCAACGCTGGGCCTCCTGGAGGCGTCGATCGGGCACGCGCCGGATGCGCTCCTCGAGCCGGCGCTGCAGGCCGGCCTGATCCGCCTGGATGGGCGGTCCATCGCGTTCAGCCACCCGCTGTACGCGTCGACCCTCGTCGCCCAGGCCGCTCCGGGGGAGCTACGTGAGACGCACACCTGGCTTGGGCAGACTGACCTAGAGGATCCCGAGGCGCGCGCGCGCCACCTTGCCCTTGCATCTGATGGGCCCGACGCGGTCGTTGCCTTGGCCCTGGCAGGGGCCGCGCTCCGGGCCCGGCAGCGGGGCGCACCGAGCGTAGCTGGAGCGCTGGCCGACCTCGCGGTAGAGCGAACGCCGGCGCTCAGCCCGGACCTGCCTGAGCGGGCGCTCGCGGCTGCCGAAGCCTGGTTCGTCGCCGGCGACCTGGCCGCCGCGCGCGTGCGCGCCGAGGCGCTTCTGCCGACCGTGCAGGGAACCGTTCGGGCCCGGGCGTTGCTCATGATCGGACTGGCGACGTGGTTCACGGGCACCGCCCAGCAGGCGGTGGCGGCGTTGTTGCCCGCTCTGCCGGATTCGAGCGAGGACCCTGCGCTGCACGGACTGCTCGAGTACCACCTGTCAGTCTTCCAGGACTACGACATTGGCGCCGCGCGCGAGCACGCACTCTCTGCGGCGCGGTTGCTGGAGCAAACCACCGATCGAGGCCACTTTGCCGCTGCCTTGCTGGAGGCATTCCATTGGACTGTCGCGCTCGGCCGGCGGCCAGCCATGGCCCTCCTCCGGCGGGGTCTCGAAGTCGAGGCGGAAGGTCCGCTCACGGACCGCCTGACCAGCCCGGGAATTTGGTGGGCCGGCATCGGCCGGATTGACCTTGCCCGGGATCGATTCCAGCAGATGCTCGACTTCGACGTCCTCCACGGCGAGTTCGCGAATGGAGCCAACCTGCTCACCCGCCTGGCCGAAGTCGAGCTGTGGGCTGACCGATGGCCAGAGGCCCGACAGCACGCCCAGTCCGCGGTCGAGGCCGGGATCGAGACCGGCGGCGGCGCGTCCGAGATGAGCCTGCGGGCGATGGCCCTCGTCGATGCCCACGTGGGGCGGGTCGTCGCCGCCCTCGAGTCCGCCCGGGCGGGACTGGAACGGACGGAGCGGATGGGCACGGGCAGCAGGTGCGCCGCCTGGTTGAGCGTCACGGCGGTGGCGGCCGCCAGCCAGGGCGACAACGCTGCGGTCGCCGCCGCCACGGAGCGAGCCTGGCGCCATCTGCGATCGGTCGGTTACGGTGAGCCGCTCCGGCTTGATCCGGCCCCCGAACGGATTGAGGCTTTGGCCCAGCTCGGTCGGGTGGAAGAGGCAACTGAGGAGCTCGTCGGGCTCGAGCGACGCCAGCGCCGGGTTGCCAAGCCGTGGGCGGCTGCAGCCATCGCTCGGGGACGGGCGCGGATCGCGCTTGCCAGAAGTGACCCTGCGCTGGCCGTTGCGGAGACGGCCAGCGTGGCCGGCGTAGCGCCGGCGGACTGGAGCCGCTTCGACGTGGCTCGAACGCTGCTTGTCCGGGGCGAGGCGCTGCGCCATGGCCGTGCCCGGCGGGAGGCACTCGAGGCCCTTGGTCGGGCCGAGACCACATTCCGCGACCTCGGCGCGGCCGTTTGGGCCGAACGCGCGGCGGCGGAGGCTGCTCGCCTTGGCCTGGGCCGATCCACTACTGCGCTGGCCCTGACCCCAACCGAGGCGCGGGTCGCCCGCCTCGCCGGCGATGGGCTGTCGACCCGGGATGTGGCCGCGGATCTAGGGATCAGCCCACGGACCGTCGAGACCCACCTGGCCAGCATTTACGGCAAGCTCGGCGTCGGCTCACGGGCCGAGCTGGGCCGTGCGATGGCCCCCCAGCGGGAGTCCTGAGCCCTCCGGGATTCCCCGGATGGCGGCTTGGCGCCTGGTCGGTACGGTCGGGCCTGCCCCAACACGCCAGGGGTCAGACCGAAGGAGACCGATCCGGATGCCGATCCTGTCGCGGAGCACCGCCTGGCGCGGTGCCACGATCCTGATGTTCTCAGTAACTGCCGCCGCGTGCAGCGGTGGAGGAGCCGGCTCCCCGGCTGGCGCGACTACCGCTCCCGCTGGGAGCCAGCCGCCGGCCGCCTCGACGACGATCGCGGGCTCGCCATCGTCCGAGATTTCCCGCTACTGCAACGCGATCAAGCTGCCCGATGCCCAGGCGCTGGTCAAGGACACGATCACTCAGGACTACTTCGAACCGCTCGAACCCACGCCGCCGTACGACTGCACGATGGTGACGTCCGTGGGGGGCGGCGACCTCCTCAAGGTGACGATCGACACGACCGACCACTTCGCGAGGTGGGTGGCCGACGAGAACGTGGGCACCGGCACGGCCTTGACCGGCGTCGGCGACAAGGCCGTCTGGATCCAGGCGCTGGCCAACGCGCCGACCGTCGTGGCGATCAAGGGCTCGGTCACCTGCCGGGTCACGGTACCGTCGACCGAGAAGACCACCATCGAGTTCACCACCGACTCGAACGGGTTCAACAAGATCAGCGCCGCGGCCGCCGTCGCGTTTGCCCAGAAGATGGCCGTCCTATGCACGGACGTCTTCGGTGCCTCGAGCTGATCTGATGGCCTTCATGCCGACGCATGGGCGACCGGTGCTGGTGGCGCTCATCCTCGTCACGGCGCTCCTTGCCAGCTGTGCCCCTGGCGTTGCCTCACCCAGCGCGTCGCCCGACGCCGCATCGGCCGTGGCCGACAGCGCCATCACGGGCCGCGTGGTTCCGGCCGGGGCCAGCGCAACCGTCGACGCTGGCGCCTGGGCCTTGGCCGACCGGCTGACCGCGCCGGCTTACACCTCCGACACGATGGCCGCCCTGCTGGCCGGCCTGGCTCGTTCGGGGATCGGTACCTATGCCGACACCTCGAGCGCCACGCCGGAGGTGACACTGACAGCCTTGGCCAGCCCGTTCGAGCTGCTCGACTTCCAGGCCCACGCCCTTGCCGTCGGCGTTTGGACCGGGGCATCCTGGGCGGGTGCCGAGCTCGATAGCGTGGTGCCGGTCCCCACCGACGGCACCGGTATGGCCCCGGCCTCGGCTCTGCTGGCCGGCTACGTCGGCGCGGTTGATTCACCGGGCGCCGCCTTGTCCCGCGCCCTGATGGCCGGCCAGGACCTGCTCCACCCGGAGACCCTGCGTTTCCCGGCTGTAGTCCTGGTCCTGTTCGCCTCGGATCTGGCCACCGATGGCGGCCATGTTGCGGCTCCGGCGGCCAGCCCGAGCGCTGACGCGTTGAACGAGTCACGCCTACTGGCCTTCGCCGGAAGCGGTCCACGCGGCGGCATTGCAGCCTCGCCCGCCCTTGCCGTCGGCAGCATCTGCTCGGATACGGCGAACTGGATCCAGGGCAAGATCAACGCTCTGTTCGATGCCCTCAAGCTGGCCACCCCGACCACCTTCTTGGGGCGCATCTTCGCAAGCATCTGGAACTTCGTCGTCAATCGGCTCCAGGACTTCGTGCAGGGTGTGATCAGCGGGTTCACCGATGCCATCCTGGGTACGATCCGGAGCGTCGCAGGGGTGATCGCGAGCGTGAGCGAACAGATCGCCTCGATCATGCCCTATGGCGTCACCGTGACCACCACCGGCGGCAACAAGGGGGCGAGCGGATTCGAGCTTGGCAGCGATCCGCTTCATGGCGCCTACACACTGGCCGTGAGCGCCGCTGACCTGCCCGACTGGCCGGATGTCCTCAAGGACTGCGCGGCCGTGGCCAAGATCGCCTTGCCCGACTTCCAGGCCAAGCAGATCCCACTGACCTGGGGCCCGCTCGAGCCGTCGGTGAATCCATTGCTGGCACCGGTCGATAGCGCCCGGACGAACGACGTGACCGATGCCACCGGGCACGCGACCTGGGCCTTCCTGACCAGCCGGGACCCCGGCGACCCGACCGGCGAGCGCCTGCATCAGGTGGACCTCATGCACGTGGCCGTCCATCGGCCCGAGCTCGATCGCCTCCGGAATGCGTTGACGAATGCCCTCCTGGGCTTCATCCCGGCGATCCTCCGGCCGTTCGTGACGAAGCTCCTGGCGCCGGCTCTCGACGGCCTCCAAGGTCGCCTCAACGGGCTGCTTGATGCGCGGGGCACCGGCTTTGCCTACCTTGCCTTCCGCGGCCACGCGACACCTGCGCCAAGTCGCTCATCAACGCCGGGAGCCACGTCGGCCTGCGCGGTGGGCATCCCGGTGGGCACCTATACCGGCACGCTCAGGATCGACTCCACGACGATCGTGCCGCCTGGCCAGATTGATCTCGGCGAGTCGGGTGGTGACAACAATCACGGCACCGGGCCGCTGACCGTCAGCGTGCGGCCGGACGGGACGTTGGGGGGAACGTTCAAGGTCAGCGCGCAGATCCATCAGGTCTTCCAGGGCCTGGCCAAGGGCACGGAAGACACCACCGTCGACGAGCAGGGTGCCGGAATCAGCGGCACGTTGTGCAGCTTGACCCTGACGTTCGCCAGCGTAACAACCACCAGCTGCAAGGCTACTGGCTACGCGACCTGCGGCGAGGTTGGGAACACGGTCTCCATGGCTGGGCTGATGCCGCCAGTGCCGCTTGGCGGGCCGACCTCGTCGGCGCCCGGCACGTTGACCTGGAGCGTGTCCACGGAGAAGGGGGTCGATGCAGGCTTCGGGGGCCTGTCTGTGGAGGTGCAGTCCACGATCACCGTGGTCCTCAACGTCCCCTAGCCCCAGGCCACGGCCAGGCCATCCCCTGACAAAGGAGACCAATCGAGATGTTCAATCGAACCAGGCAAACCATGCTTCCCTCCATCCGGCACCTGGCCGCCGTCCTGGCGATCAGCCTTGTCCTCGCTGCCTGCTCGAGCAGTCCGGCTGCTACCCAGCCGGCGGGCACGGGCGGACCGTCAGCCAGCACGGCCACGATCGGCGGTGGGCAGGGATGCGCCAATCCAGCAGGCAGCGCCGTCAACCAGGTTGGTGGAGCGTATGCCTCCGAGCTGGCGAATGTGCTGTGCGGGATGGCGAACATCGACCCATGTTCGATGCTCAAGCAGGCGGACGTGCAGGCCCTCTTCGCCTTCCCGTTGGGCAGCCCCACCACCGATCACCTGGGCAACTGCTCGTGGCACCTGGCCGACCCGAACAACGGCGATGGCTTAAATGTTGTGGTCAACAATGACCCGCATGCCCTGGCCAACGACATCGGCCTGCCTTCGCCTGGAGCGTCCGGCCAGTTCGCTGTGCGGCCGCTCAGCGGGGTGGGGGACTCGGCCCGCTGGGAGCTCCTCGCCGGCTATGACCCGCACGTCGGGGCCATCAAGGGCCAGGCCACCTGCGAGCTGACCTCGGACCCGGCCAACGGCCAGCTGAACGTCAAGACGACCAAGGGTCTCGTTCCCGCGATCGATCCCGTCGCGCTGCCCGGGTTCATCCAGATGTTCGGTGCGTTGTGTAACGAGATCTTCGCGGGTCTTGGGGCGTGACGAACTCCCGGCGTAGCGATCAGAGCGCCGGTCGCCGGCCCGCACAGGGATCTCGACCAGCACCGCAATGGCCGCATCCAGGGCGACGACCGATGCGCCCGTTTCAGCGACCATCCGGCCCAAACCCGGCCACCCGACTGGCGGATTCGATGACCTGGGGCAGCGCAGCCCTATGCGGGCGCGCCGTCGCGCACGATCCCTGGGGCAAGCTGATGTCGTTGCTCTTCATGCACGTCTGTCACCCAACCCCAGCCCTCCCTGGCCGACGGACCGATCCGCGGGTCGCTGAGAACGTCGCCGTCCCGAAAATTGTTCAGGTACGCGCGATCCAGGTCGATCCGTGCACGGACCCGGTCAGCTCCGCCGACGGACCCGTGACCCGGGATGACGATACGGACGGCATCAGCCACGCTCTCCAGCAGCCGTAGCGCGGCGAGGTAGTCCTCGATCGGCTCTGCCGAGTTCACGTCGAGCATCGGGATCAGGACGTCTGAGAGCATGTCGCCGGCGACGAGAACGCCGCGCTCCTCGATCAACAGGGCGGCACTGCCCAGGGCATGCCCCTGGTGCTCGACGACCCGGATCCGCGGGCCATCCCAGGGAATCCACGCGACGTCGGCGGGCAGTCCGGTGATGAGGCCGAATTGGTCCAGCGGGATCTCCTCGGCGATATCCGGCGGCATCGCGTCAGCGACCTGGGCCTTCCAGCTCGCGTCCGACAGCAGATCTCGGGTCGTAGCCGCGCAGCGGGCCGTGCCGTAGCGGGGCACGTCGCCGAGCCTGGCCTGCCAGAGCAGGTGATCCCAATGCGGATGGGTCGAGAATCCGGCCACAACGGGCTGGCCGGATTCGACCAGGTCATTCGCGAGGCAGGCCAGTTCCGCGCCGTGGATCCCCGGGTCGATGACCAGCACGCCGGCCCGACCTTGCACGACAACAGTGTTGCTCTGGATGAACGCGCTCTGGTGGATCAGCACACCGTCGGCGACCTGCCTCAGCACGAGGCTCGAACGGGCGAAGAGCGGTTCCGTCGAACTATCACGCCCCGTTTTCCGTAGAGAGGTCCTTGTCCTCCATCTCCCACGCGTGGTCGAGCGTGTGGAACGCCGAGTGCCGGATGAGGACCGGCAGCGTCCACGACCGCATGGGCCGCGTGATCTCACCGGCGTTGTAGGCGCGCATCGCCGCGACATAGGTTTCCCGATGTTGCCGCAGCCCATCCGGCGTGAGCGCCGCTTCCTCCGGGATCCGCAGGCCGACCTGCTTCGCGAAGTCCTCGCTCTCGGTCCGGATGGTGTGGCGGATG
>JBBRIV010000124.1:0-8206 GCA_038220425.1 Candidatus Limnocylindrales bacterium | reverse complement strand
GAACCCTTGGTGTACAGCCAGCGGGACTGCCGATTGCGAAGCAATTACCGGGTGATGCCGACGATGCCGCTTTGCTGAGTCCCGTCGCCCCATGCTACAGCGCGCAATGGCCGGCTACGACCCGTATCATCCCCAGGCTCGGCCGCTGGGCCGAGACCCCGCAATGAGGAGGTGTGCCATGGCGCGCCACGATGACGAGCTCGAGCGACAGGTGCGCTTTCGAGCGAACTAGTAAACGCCGCCGCGGCTTCCCGTCTGAGACGAATGTGAAGCGCGGCGACCGAGTCGTGCACGGCGACAAGGAGTTGCTAAGATCGAGAAGCTCGGTCGGAAGGACCCTTGTCCCTGCGGGTCGGGGATCGGCTACAAGTCGTGCTGCCTCGCCTCGGGCCGCTTTTGACGGCGACCGGGACCACTACGAGCGATAGAGATCGACGGGTCGTCCTCCGGGGCGGCCCATCTGCTTGTTGACGCAGGCTCGGATACTCCCTGACACTCGCCCCATGGAGCCCCGGCGATTCCGAGCCGTACCCGCCGCGCGGCCTAACGGCGGGATCCGGGTCGAGCTGCCGTTCGATCCGGCCTTCGCCTGGGAGGATCGGGATGCCTATCACGTCGTCGGCACGATCGGCGGCAATCGGTTCCGCGGGGAGCTGAAGCCGGGGTTTCCCTGGGCCGTGGAGCTCGGCCCAACGTGGTGCTTAGACCCAGGTTTCGGGCCGGGTGACGAGGTCGATGCAGAGATCGCGCTCGAAGGCCCACAGACCTCGACGATGGGCCTCGACGTCGCTGAAGCATTTCGCGGCGAACCAGACGCGGCGCGGTTCTTCGATTCGATGCCGACGTTCTACCGCAACAATGTCGCTCGCTCGATCGCCGGCGCGAAACGGCCCGAAACGCGCGCCAAGCGGATCAGCGACGCCGTGGCTCGCGCCAAGGCCCGGCAGCGAGAGCACTGACGCTCACCTACCCCGCATTCTCGAACGCGAGGGCGAAGTCCTCCGACGGGCCGGCGTGGCCGGCCGACTCCTCCGCGGTGTGGGTGCGAGCGAAGGCGAGGTGGGCCGCCTCGTGGCGGACGACGTCCCGGAGCTCGGCCAGGGGCGTCCAGTTGGCGTAGATCCAGATGATCGTGGGGTAATCGGTCGTGTACGAGCCCTTGAAGCCATACCGCAGCCCGTACGCCGGCGGCGCCTCAACCGTGTCGACGAATACGATGGAGGCCTCGGCCACGCCGAGCTGCCGGCAGGCTTCCACCAGCGCAGCCAACGCCGCCGCGACGTATGCGCGATCCGGATGAGCCGCCCGAACCCGATCGGACTGGACGTGCACGCCCAGGCGCGCGAACCGGTGGAACTCGGGGAATGCCTCCCGATCGATCGTGATCGTCCCATCCGCCGACCCACCGGGCATCTCGGCGACAGCGACTCGCGGCTCCATCCGCGAATTGTCGGACCTCAGAGGGTCCTCAACGGAAATCGCCAGCGCGTCGCCCCGCCAGGTTCGGCCGAGAGGACGCCGTAGACAGTGACCGGGTCGACGACATACAGATCCCAGGGCGGCGGACCGGCGCTCGGGTGCGCTGTAGTCGTAGGTGAAGGCGCCCTCCTGGACCCCAGGTCGGCGAGGTTGAGCTGGTCCACGTCGCTGGTCCTCCGTAGGGCCGATTTGACATCGGCTATCATACAACCGTATGGTTGTACCCATGCAGGTTCACTCCGAGGCGCCATTCAATGCCGACCGCGTGTTCGCGGCCCTGGCCGATGCCACCCGGCGCGACATCGTCCTCCGGGCGCTCTCGGGCGACGAAGGCGTGGCCGAGCTGGCCGGGCACTACCCGATGAGCTTTGCGGCCGTCCAGAAGCACGTTGCGGTGCTCGAGCGAGCCGGCCTGGTCAGCAAGGAGCGAGACGGAAGGCGGAAGATCGTGACCACGAACGTCGAGGCGCTGCGCCTGGCGCGCGGCCTGCTCGACGAATACGAAGCGCTGTGGCGGGGCCGCATTGAGCGCATGACCGACCTCATCACCAGCAGCAAGGAGACCCGCCCGTGACCGTTACCTCCGTCCACAAGGATCCCCAGGCCCTGACCCTGAAGATCACCGCCGAGTTCGATGCCTCGCCCGAGCGCATCTGGCAGCTCTTTGCCGATCCTCGCCAGCTCGAGCGCTGGTGGGGCCCGCCGATGTACCCGGCGACGTTCACCACCGCCGCCGACCATGCCCTGACACCTGGGAGCCACGTCGAGTACCACATGACCGGGCCGACGGGCGATCAGCCGCGCGGGTTCTGGGACATCCTCGAGGCGGATCCTCCGCACAGCCTGGTGTTCCTCGACGGTTTCGCCCACGCCGACGGCAGCCCGAACACCGACTTCCCGCGCAACGAGGGCCACGTGACGATCGAGTCGATCGCGGCCGGCCGGACCCGGCTGTCGATCGAGAGCCACTTTTCCAGTGCCGCGGCGATGGAGCAGGTCCTGGCGATGGGCATGGAGCCCGGCATCACCGAGGCCGTGGGTCAGATGGACGCGATCCTCGCCGAGGGCGTCGCCGCATGAAGACGATCGCTGAGCTGACGACGCACCACCTCGAGGTTCCTGGCGCGGTCCTGGCGTATGACGTCCGCGCGGATGTGGCGGGGTCGGCGAGCGCACCGCTGTTGCTCCTCATCGGGTCGCCGATGGGCGCAAGCGGGTTCGGCACGCTGGCTGGCTACTTCACGGACCGTACTGTCGTCACCTACGACCCGCGGGGCGTCGAGCGGAGCACGAAGGCGGATCCGTCCAGCCCGTCGACGCCCCTCGAGCACGCCGACGACCTCCATCGCCTGATCTCAGCACTCGGCGCGGCCCCAGTCGACCTATTCGCTAGCAGTGGTGGCGCGGTCAACGCGCTCGCGCTTGTTCAGGAGCACCCCGAGCAGGTCCGGACGCTGGTTGCGCACGAGCCTCCACTGGCTGCGATCGTGCCCGACGGCGAGGGTGCCCTTGCGGCGTGCCGAGCGGTCAGTGCGTCGTATCAGCAGCGCGGGTTCGGGGCCGGGATGGCCCACTTCATCGCCGTCGTGAGCCACGTTGGACCGATGGACGCCGCGTTCGCCGCCCAGCCGGGCCCGGATCCTGCGATGTTCGGCATGCCCACCGAAGACGACGGCAAGCGCAGCGATCCGCTGCTCGGTCAGAACATCCTGTCAGGAACGAGCTTTGAGCCCGATGTCGCAGCACTCCGAGCTGCCTCGACACGGGTCGTCATTGGTGCCGGCGTGGAGTCGCAGGGCACCCTCGCCCACCGCGCCGCGGAGGCCATCGCCGAACAGCTCGGCACGGCAGCCACTAGCTTCCCAAGTGGTCACGGTGGGTTCCTGGGCGACGAGTACGGCCAGCCCGGCGATCCGGATGGCTTCGCGGCGACCCTCCGTCAGGTGCTGGCCGCGGCCTGAGGGTCAGCAAGTCGGCCCGGCGCTCGACCATCGGTAACAGATGCGTTACCGTTAGGCTCGGTCGATCCGGGCAGCCTGCCCGAGTGGCCCGACACTGGAGATCAGCGGTGGGCAGTTCGATGATTCGGTACAAGGTCCGTCCTGATCGGGCGGCCGACAACGAGTCGCTGGTCAAGGCCGTCTACGAGCAGCTGAATCGGGAGCGACCGGCGGAGTTGCACTACGCGACCTTCAAGCTGCCCGACGGCGTCAGCTTCATGCACATCGTGTTCGAGACAGGCCAGCCGGGCCGGATCCTCAAGAGGTGGCGGCGTTCAAGGCCTTCCTTGCCGACATCGCGAGTCGCTGCGACGAACCACCGGTGGTCACCGAGCTGAGCCTGGTTGGCTCGTACGAGGTGGCGTCCTGACGAGCGCCTGACGAGCGCCGCTGGCCGGCTCGAGGAGCAGGCCGCCGAACTGCGGCGCCGTTGCAACGATTTCCGACCGAATGCGCTGATTGCCGGACCCCGGCGGGAGCCATGGTTCGGTCGACGCGCCTGACGCGTGTGCAACGACAGGAGAGACCTCGTGACCGAATTCAAGTCAACGACCGTCACCACAGACGGCTTCGAGCGCCCCGAGACTGTCGAGGCGAACACACCCGCGACCACCAAGCAGACCCTCGAGAAGGGCATTCACCACGGCGACGAAGAGGCACAGGGTGCCCTCGGCGGCGCTGTCGTTGGTGCCGGCATTGGTGCCGTCGTCGGCGGCCCGGTAGGCGCCGTGATCGGCGGAGCAATCGGGGCCGCCACGGGCGCCACCGCCGGCGCCCTGGACAGCAAGCGCAAGGACGAGACGGTCGTCGTCACCAAGGAAGAGAAGACCTGGTAGTCGGCCTTCCACGCTCTACCGAACAACCCGCTGTGCACCGAGCCGGCGGGTTGTTCGATTCTCATCGCGACGGGCTCGGGATGGTCCACTCCGTTGGGGTTCGTTACCCCCCGAGGATTTCAGGCGCGGCGTCGGGGTTCTTCTTGCCGGCACCTGGCGGTTCGTCGATGCGATCGTCCTCTTCCCAGGCGGGTTCGCCCGTCTCGCGGTGGCGTTCCCGACCGGCCTCGCGGCGGTCGTGGCGCGGTGCCGGCTCGGCATCGCTGTTTGCTCCTGTCCCGAACAGGGCTCGTCTGATCCGGTCCAGTGTCGACATCTGGTGCGCCTCCTGCCCCCTGAGCGTATGCCATGGATCCCGCCCTTGCGGCTCGGTTCGCGCTACCCGCCCCGGGTGAACCAGTCGAGGACGCGCACCGCGCGCAGGGTGTTCCAGCGGCTCGGCTGGCCCTCCCCCGCTTCCATCTGGAGATGCGACTCGCCCTCGTAGACGTGCTCAAGCGGCCAGCGTCCCTCGGGGTCCCGACGGCCCTCGACGACTCCCATTGCCTCCGCCAAGCGCTCGTCGGGCTTGACCTCAGCGTCGCGCAGGTACTCGAGCCCGCGCAGCACGTCGTAGTGGTACCAGGTCGGAAAGGAGAACTCGAGCCATTGGGGATTGATCACTTCGCCCGTCGACTTCCGACGGAACAGCCCGCGCTGGAGCATGTACTCCTCGCCGCGGCGGCGGGCAGCAGCCACCGTCGCCGAGCCGCCGATCGCCCGATCGTGCTGGAGCAAGCCCTCGAGGACGTTGATCGTCGTGCCGAACGACGACACCGTGGCCCCGTTCTCGACCTCGCAGTTCCAGCCGCCGTCCGCTAGCTGTTCACCCAGGAGCCGCTCGACGAGGGCCGCCATGTCGACGCCGAAGTACGCTCCGGTCGCGACGACATTGCCGTTGATGCACGGCTCGACCTCGCCCTCGAAAAACCGGTTGTCCGCCCAGGGCGAAACGAAGTCCGGATCCCGCCAGGTGACGCGCTCTTGAACGAGAGTGATGGCGGCGCGGGCCTGCTCGCTCTGGGGATCGAGGCCAAACCGGCGCAGCAGCTCCAGCACGTGGAAGGTGTCGGTCCAGTCCTGCGACCACGGCCGGCCGGCCCATTGCCCATCCGGTGCCTGGAGCGCGAGCAGCCGGGCGCCCCAGCCTTCGGTGGCGACTCGGGCTCGCTCGGCGGCCACGCCGTCCGCCGGCTCGCGGCCCAGGTCACGCAGCACCTGCCAGCGAATGGCGGGATCCGAGTCAAACAGCCAATCGATCATGTTCATGCGCCGCATCGTGCCATCGCGGTTGGCTCGCTGTCGACCTACGCGGTTGTGCCTCGCGTGGTGGCCCGAGTTCGTTGAATTGCCGCCACCAGGCACCGTATTGACGGGTCGAGACCGCTCCTGGCCGGATTCGGGCGGCCGGGACCCGAATCCGTGCGCGGGCATGCTCGCGTGCCGGCTGACTCGGGACCGAAACCGACCGAACTACGCAATACGGTGCCTGGTGGCGGCATCCAGACGAACCTCGACGCGCATCTCCCGCAGGACGTCGAGTGATTTGGCAACGTGCGGTAACTTGCTCGGTATGGAACGAAAGACTGTCTATTTCACCGCGCAGCAGAAGCGCGCTCTCGAGCGCACGGCCAGGGCCGAGGGTCGCAGCGAGGCCGAATTGATCCGTGAGGGGATCGAGGTCGTCACGAATCGACATCGCATCGTCGAGCCTCTGCTACCCCTGTTCGAGAGCGGCCTGCCTGACCTCGCTGAGCAGGTGGACGCGGAGCTGGCGGGCTTCGGCAAGCAGTGATCCTAGGCCGGTAGGACTGAGACCTCGTAGGCGCCGAAGGCAGGATCTCGACTCACCAGCACAGCGCCGATCCGCCCGGCCTGGGCAACGAGCATCCGATCAAACGGATCCCTGTGGTGAGCCGGCAGCCGGCCGGCAGTCTCGGCATCGGCCCCCGTGATCGGCATGATGTCGATACCAGCCCGCTCGACCGCCTGAACGATTCCATCGGGCGCCTCAAGCTTGCCCAGTGCGCGCTTGATCTCGATCTCCCAGACGGTGGCGGCCGAGATCAGGACGTCGTTCAACGGGTCCTGAATGGCACCAAATGCCTGGCGGTCCAATGTGGGATCGTCGCCAAGCCACCACAGCAACGCATGAGCGTCGAGGAGCAGAATCACCCTTCGAAATCGTCGAGCAGGGCCACGTCGATGTCGTCGAAGCCGGGTGCGAGGTGGACCCGCCCCTTCCATGCTCCGGGCTGGCGCGGTTCCGATCGGGCTCGGTAGGGAACGAGACGAGCGACCGGCCGTCCCGCCCGAGCGATCACGATCTCCTCGCCGGCCTCTACCTGCTCGACCAGGCGGGACAGGTGGGTCTTCGCCTCGTGGATGTTGACCGACGCCATGGCCTGACCGTAGCGGGTTAGTCCAACTTAGTCAACTCCGCTCAGATCTCGCTCGAGTGGACGATGTATTCGAGTTGGCGCCACAGGATCCCGACCAGCAGCAGCGAGCCAGCGAAGGCGAACCAGAACGGCGCCGTGATCCCGAATGTCCTGGCCAGCAGGCCGCCGACCGGCGTGCCGATGACGAGGCCGCCGACGATCGCCACGCTGTAGATACCGCCAACCCGCCCGAGCAGTGCATCAGGGACCGATCGCTGGCGGACTACGGTTGAGGTGGTCCCCCACACGAACTCGTGGATCCCAAAGACGACGAAGGTGCCCAGGGCGACGGCGGCCGACGTTGTCAGGGCCAGGATCAGGTGGGTGGCCGTCTCGATCAACAGGCCCATGCGCATGATCTGGGCCAGCGAAAACCGTCGCTCAAGCCGGCCGTATGAGGCCGTTCCGATGACGCCGCCGATCGCCGTCGCCGTGGTCAGCAGGCCGAACCCGACGGCACCCAACCCCAGCCGCTCGCTGGAATACAGGACCAGCACCGACCAGGCCGCGCCGAACGTGATGTTGAACATGAAGATCGTGAGGGCCAGCGTGCGCATCGGTGGATGAGCCGCCAGCCATTTGAGGCCCTCGATCGTGTCGCTGCGCACGCCACCACTCGCAGGCCGCGCCTCCTTCACGTCGATGGTCACCCGTCGGATGAGCAGCGCGGCGAGGACGAAGCAGGCGGCATTGCTCACGAACGGGATGGCCGGGCCCACGGCGAACAGGAAGGCGCCGACGGGCGGCAGCAGGAGCTGGTTCGTCAGCAGGAACGCGCCCTGCATCCGGGCGTTGGCGATGCCCAGGTCCTGGCGCTGGACCAGGCCTGGCAAGAGCGTTCGGCTGGCCGAGTCGGCGAAGGTCTCGGCCGTCCCCATCACGAACAACGAGACCAGGACCAGGGCGATGTTGACGGTTCCGCTCACGATCGTCGCGACCAGCGCCGCGAGCACGAATGCCCGGCCCAGGTTGACCGCCACCACCATCCGTTTGCGGTCGAGCCGATCGGCCGCCACCCCGCCGATCACCCCGAACAGGAGCGTGGGCAGGTATTCGCTGAGGAGGGCCATCGAGACGAGCAGTGGATCGCGCGTCTGGGACGCCACGAGCAGCGGCCCGGCCGACAGCGCGATGCCGTCACCGATGTTGTCCACGACGGTCGCCGACAGCAACCAACGGAAGCTCGATCCGAGTCTCCCGGGAGCGATCGTCTCAGCGAGTCGGGCGATCAGGCGCACCAGCCGCACGATACCAGCCGGATCCGGTCCTTTGCCGGACCAGGCGCGCCGTGCCGTGGCCGGGCCTATCCTGAGGCGACCTACTGTTCCGCAGGCACTGGAGACCACATGAACTTCAACAGCCTCCTCATCGGGTCCGACAACGCGCAACGGCTGGTCGAGTACTACACCAA
>JBBRIV010000123.1:0-8209 GCA_038220425.1 Candidatus Limnocylindrales bacterium | reverse complement strand
CAGGATGTCCAGGACGTGCTCGGCCGGACCGTTGAAGACGTCCAGCGGGGGGTGGCCAAGAGTGGCGCCTACTTCCCGCTGTGGTACTCCACGGGGGTCGGATCCAGCGGGACCAGCGGGTCTGGCGGGTTGTTCGGGTTCGGGAGTGGCGGCCACTCTGCGCCGCCCGTGTCGCTCTTCTCGAGCGGCGGCATCCCGAACGTGGGCGGGATGATGTCGGCGCTGGGCACGATCGGCAACTCGCCCTCGTCGTCGGGCGGTGGCGGGGGCGGCGGCTTTGGCGGTGGCGGTTCGGGCGGTGGCGGCGGCGGAGCCGGCGGCGGCTTCTAGGGTCGGGTGCCGCCTCTGGGCTCGGCGGCGGCGCCGGTTTGCGGCCCCAGCCGCTCGCGAAGCAATCCCACTCCTACGCGGTGCCCTTGGGCCGCATGCCCACGGTCCCGAGGCCCTTCGACGGCGTGAATCGTGCGTGCGGGCGGGTTCGGAGGTGATTCCGGGCACCTGGCCTGCCTGTTTCAGCGCCATTGACCGCGCCCGCCAGCAACCCCATTGCTAGCTCGGCCGGCGCCCGAGGCTGGCGTGCCGCGGACCCAGCACGGACCCGGCGCGGACCGCCAACAAGGCCGCCCAGCGTCGGTCGCCGGCCTGCCGGGGGTCGGTCGCTTACACTGCGGGCATGGGTGCAGTTGAAACGATGGAAGTCTTTTTCGAGCTCCTCAACGGCGGCGATCGCGCCGGCGCGGTGGGCCTGATGGATGAGCGCACCGAGATGCGGATCCACGTGGGCGACAGCGTTCAGACCCTGCGCGGTGTCGAGCGGGTGGGCGGCTGGTTCCTGCGCAGCGACAAGGGACTCAAGATGATCCCGGGTGAGGTCCGTGATACCGGCAACACCTACGAGGCCGACCTGCTGGTGGTCCGGCCCGGGGCAACGTCGCAACACCTCGACGCCACATTCCGGGTCGAGGCCGGCAAGATCACCTCGATCAACCTCGCCCCGCGCTAGAGATCGGGCTTAGTTCAGGGCCCCTCGCCAAATCCGGCTGGGTCGCAAGGTGACGCCGGAGTGATCGCTCCATAACAGTCCGTCGCCGTCTGGCAAGCGCTGCCCCGGATCGGTCAGCGCGCGCACCCAGGCCCGTGAGTTGCCGGGAAAGCGTGCCCCGAAGACGGGTCCAAGCTCGTTGAGCAATTCATGATTGCGCTTCGTACCGCGAACGATGTACAGCGAACGGACGATCCAGAGTTGCGTGACCGCTTTCGGTTCGTGTACGAGTCGAAGTCGCAACGCCGCAGTCTTGCCGTCGAGGCTGCGCAGGCCTGCCCCGACGTCGTCGAACCAGTCCCAGATCTCGGCAGCGATCGCCTCCCCGTCGCCGGCCGAATCAGCGCGACGTCAATCGAGCGGGACCGCGGACTCCCCGGATCGACAGCAAATTCGGGCAGACCTCGCCAACCGCCCGGCGCGGCTGTCGTGATCAGGCCACTCTGGCGGCGGATGTGCTCGATGTCCCGGGGCTGCTCCGCCCCTGATGCGTGCTCCAGGAACGCAGCCAATTGATCGCCGAGCGCGGCGGCGACGGCCGCCCAGGTCTCAAGGCCGGTGCCGGTGCCCCGACCGCGCTCGAGGAGGCTGATCGAGGTCTGAGTCACGCCAGCCCGAGCCGCGACCTGGGCCTGGGTAAGGTTCGCGGCCTGCCGGGCGTGGCGAACGGACATGCCCAGACGAACCGCGATGGCCAGGGCGCGGCGACGTCCGGCGAGCTCGTACCGGCCCGCTCGACGGCTCGGCTGGTCGGGACGATCGTTCATAGCAACCACATTCTTCGCGGACGCCCTTCACGGCGGCTTATCGACCTGTTGGTTGCCGACCCCTAGGAGATTGCAGCGGTTCATGCACGCGGTTTGCTGCTCAGAGCGGCACGCAAGGGATCAATGGGTCCCGGACCACCCGAATCGCGTCCGCCAGGCCGATCTAGGCGCCAGCTAAAGGCGTCGTTGCTACCGCTGAAGGTCCGAGCCTGCGGCACCCACGGCCGGCCGCGAACGCCGTCCCGCTGCAGAACGCCGTCCCGCCGCAGAACCCCGTCCCGCCGCAGAACCCCGTCCCGCTGCAGAACCCCGGGGCTACGAAGCGCCGGGCGAGGCTCCGGGGATGCCCGAGCTCGAGGTTGGGACTGGGATGTTGAGCTTGTCGCCGGGCTTGATGCTGTTCGGGTTCTTGACCTGGGGATTGGCTGCGAGGAGCTGGGCCGTGGTCAGGTTGAAGCGGTGGGCGATCTTCGAAATGATGTCGCCGGCGACCACGGTGTACTGCTGCAGGCTGGGAACCGCGGCGGCGGACGAGGTGGGTCCGCCCGACGGTTGATTGCTGGTCGAGGGAGTGGCTGAGACCGACGGCGTGGCCACCCCGGGCGCGCCGCCCAGGTTGAGCAGGAAGGGCAGCGAGATCATCACGGCGGCGGCAATCAGCAGCGCGCCGAGGGCCAGGGCGACCCGCGGGATGGCCGGCATCCCCATCCGTGTTTTCAGGGTGGGATAGGCCTCGTTCCGACGCGAGCGTTCCCAGGCGGGTCGGCCCTGCTCACGGCCGGCCGGCGGCGGTCGGCGCGAGACCTGGTTGGCGCGCCGGCCAGGCGAGGCAACGGCTGAAGCGACCGGCCGAAGCGGCTCGTCCTCCAGGTCCTCGATGCTGGCCGTCGGGGCTCGACGGCTGGCCGGTTCGTGTGCCTGGCGAGCCGCCCGATCGGCCTCGAGCGAGCGATCGAGATCGTCCAGCTCTGGATCGTCGGCCGGGTTCGACCGAACCTCGTTCAGCCAGCGCGACCCGGCCAGGCCGGCCGAGGCACCGGCTCCGGCATCGGCCGCGAACCCGGACGCGGAACCAGCCCTGCCCCCGGCACCCGCCCCAGCACCCGTACCCGGTTCGGCCAGGAAGGCCGGCGGCTCCGCCTCACCGGCATCGTCGCGGGGGTCGTCTGCCGAACCGGCCGCCCAGGCCGGCGGCGCGGCCCAATCGCGGCTCTTCGAGCGGGCCGGCGCCAAGTCTGCCGGTCGGGCGTCGGGATCATCGTCAATCAACGGAGCCGGGCCGTCGACAGCCCGTCCAGGTCGGGCCAGGCCGACCAGCTCATTCCGGTCGGCAGCCGCGGCCGGCTTGGCTCGCGCAGCCTCGCGGCGGGCCCAATCCTGGAAGGTGGGGCAGGCTGCAAAGCCGGGTGACAGGCAGAACGCCTCCTGGTGGGCGATGGCCCGGGGGGCCGGCCGCACCTCGGCATAGCAGCGATGGCGATGGTCCGGCGCATCGGCGCGCGCATCGCGGTCGTCCTCAAACGCCACGAACGGACAGGCGAGCGCACCGGCTGGAGTTGGCTCCGTCATCCCGACGATGATACTTCCCCGATCCCCGGAGCGAACAGACAGGAGGCACTCCGCCCGACCGTTTGACAGGCTTCGACGGCGCTCCGAGACTGGACCGACTGCCCAGGCAATCAGCACAGGAGACGCCCGATGCCCCGACTCACCCAACGGCTCGTCCAGGCCCTCGCGCCGACGACCGTCGTCAGCGCCCACTGCGACATTCCGTGTGGCATCTACGACCCGCACGGCGCCGTCCTGGCGGCCCAGACGGTGGCCAAGATGGTCGACCTGATCGGGACCCTCGACGGCAACAGCCCGGCCGATCGGAACAAGTTCGCGCGCTGCGTGACCGTGAAGGAGCAGCATGCCGAGCTGGTCAAGCACGAAGTCCAGGTGATCTGGTCCGACTACTTCAAGCCCGAGCACCTGGCGGCCAACCCGGACCTCCACACCAAGGTCTGGAACCTGCTCAAGCTGGCCGGCAAGAACAAGCAGAACGTCGACGCCGAGGCCGCTGCCCAGCTCCAGGTGGCCGTCAAGGAGTTCGCCGACATCTTCTGGTCCACCAAGAAGTAGGTCTGGCCAAGGGGGTTTCGTGGTGGCCGCGCCACCGGGCCGGATCTGGCGCGTCCTCGTTGCCGAGGGCTCGATGTATCCAGCCCTGGAGCCGGGTGACTGGCTGCTGGTCGACCCGACCACTCGACACTGGCCGCGGCGCGGCTCGATCGTCGTGGCCCGCCAGCCTGCTAACGGGTTGCTCGTCGTCAAGCGTGTCGCGGCCCGGCCGGGCGACTGGGTTCGGACGCCGGCAGGGCGCCTCCAGCTGGGACCCGGTGAGGCCTGGCTGCTGGGCGATGCGCCGGCCGATTCGGTCGACTCGCGCGAGTACGGCGCGGTGACCGTTGATCGTCTCGTCGGCCGCGCCTGGCTCCGCTATGGACCCGTCGGCCGGCCGCTCGGCCCGATCGGCAGGCCCACCGTCAGCCGGCGATGATCTCGCCCAGCAGGTCGATCATGGTCAGGTCCCGGGGCAGGAAGTTCTGGAGCATCAGGCGCTCAACTCCCAGGGCCGCCATGTCCGCGATCCGCTGGCGAGCGTCGTCGGGCGTGCCGACGATCCACTTTGAGGCATGCCTGGCCAGCCAGTCCTCGCCCTCGACCCGTGTCGCGAACCCGGCGTAGAGCGCCTCCGTGCGGCCGGCCAGCTCGGCCGCATCGCGGCCCACGAACGTGCCGATCATTGCCGAGCGAGTGATCGAGCGCGGATCGCGGCCGATCGCCAGGCACGCGGCGTCCAGGTCGGCGTAGCGACCGGCGATCGATGCCGGAGTCGTGTCGGTGATGTTGAACTCGTCGGCATAGCGGGCCGCGATACGCACACCGCGGGCCGAGCCGCTCCCGCCGACCAGGATCCGGGGCCGGGGCCGCTTCACGGGCCCCGCCCGGAACAGTGAATCGGTGACCGTCCAGTGCGCGCCGGCGTGCGACCAGCCGTCCGGTTCCTGCCATAGGCCGCGCACGATCGTGAGGGATTCCTCGAGCATGTCGGCTCGCTCGGCGATCGGCGGGAACGGAATCCCGTAGCGAGCGTGCTCCTGCTCGTGCCAGCCGGTGCCGAAGCCAACCTCGACCCGGCCGTCGCTCATCTCGTCGACCGTGGCCACGACCTTGGCGAACGGTCCCGGCAGGCGGTAGGTCACCGGCGAGACGAGCGTGCCCAGGCGGATCGTGCTGGTCTCGCGGGCCAGCCCGGCCAGGACCGACCAGGCATCGGTCGTGGGCAGGTTGTCGGGCCCGGGAAAGCTCTGGTAGTGATCGGATCGAAAGAAGGCCTCGAAGCCGGCCGCCTCGGCGCGCCTGGCCACGGCCAGCTGATCGGCGTAGGACAGCCCCATCTGGGGCTCGAGCATGACTGCGAAGCGCATTCGAAACGGTCCCCTGGTCGCCCGCCGGTCAATGGTTCAGTCGAGGTGCGATGATCGGGCTTGACACAATTGTCGTGGAGGATATGATAGTTCACGAAATGCGAACTACTGTCGAAACCCGCGACGAGCTGATCGGATCAATTCTGTCCGATGTGGGCTGGTCGCTGCGCGAGCTGCGCTGCGCTTCGACCGAGAAGTTCGTCAAGCAGGGCATCAGCATGACCCAGATCCATGTCCTGCGGCAGCTCGAACAGCACGGCACGATGTCGATGAGCCGGATCGCCGAGCTCCTCGACGTATCCCTGTCGAATGCGACCGGGATCATCGACCGAATGACCGAACGCGGCCTGGTCGAACGGGTACGGGTGCCGGATGACCGGCGGGTCGTGCTCGTTCAGCCGTCGGCCGGCGGGATCGAAGCGCTCGACGAGACCGAGGGAATCAAGCTCGATCGGATCCGGGCGATCTGCAATCGACTCGACGACAGCCAGCTGCGAGGCATCACCCAGGCCATGGGCGACCTGCGCGTGGCGGTCGCCGCCGAGTTCGGGTTCGACAACGACAGGGCCCACGACGTTCATATGCCCAAGACGTCAGCCGGCTGATCCGGACGGCGTCAATCATTCAAGGGAAGGGATCCATGGAAGCGTTTCCAATCGAGAGCCGATCAGGCGCCCCATCACTGGCCGAAGACCCGGCCCTCGGTTTGTCCCAGCGCGAGAAGATGGAAATCCTCTTCGCGGTCATGCTCGGGCTGTTCCTGGGCGCCCTCGACCAGACCATCGTCGGGCCGGCCCTGCCGACCATCGTGACCCAGCTGCTGGGCAACGACTACTACGTCTGGGTCGTCACGATCTACCTGCTGACGAGCACGATCAGCGTCCCGTTCTGGGGCAAGCTTTCGGACATCTACGGTCGCAAGCCGATCTTCCTGTTGGGCATCGCGATCTTCCTGATCGGTTCCGCCCTGTCGGGCCTGAGCCAGAACATGGGCATGCTGATTGCCTTCCGAGGCCTCCAGGGAATCGGCGCCGGATCACTCTTCCCGGTGGCGCTGGCCGTCATCGGCGACCTGTTCACACCGGCTGAACGAGGCAAGTACCAGGGCCTCTTCGGAGCCGTCTTCGGGATCGCGTTCATCGTCGGCCCGCTGGTCGGCGGGTTCCTGACCGAGAACATCAGCTGGCACTTCATCTTCTACGTCAACATCCCAATCGGGCTGGTCTCGCTGTACGTCATCTCGCGGCTGCTGCCGACCGTCAAGAAGGCCGGCGCCACCCGTAACTTCGACATCCTGGGCGGTGTCCTGTTCACCGTCGCGATCGGCGTCCTGCTGGTCGGCCTGACCAACAAGGGCCTGACCAACGCGGTCAGCCACCAGCCCAACGACTGGACGGAACCGTCGGTCGGCGGCCTGATCGTGGCCGGCCTGATCGGGATCGTCCTCTTCGCCTGGGCCGAGTTCCGGGCCAAGGAACCAATCATCCCGCCGGCCCTGTTCCGGATCCGGACGTTCTCGACCTCGATGATCTCGACCTTCTTCGCGGCCTTCGCCTTCTTCGGGATGATCGTCTTCCTGCCCCGCTGGTTCCAGGTGGTCCACGGCTTCTCGCCGACCACCTCGGGCCTGGCCATCCTGCCCCTGATGCTTGGGCTGATCATCAGCTCGATCGGCTCGGGCCTGATCGTGGCTCGGACCGGCAAGTACAAGTGGATGACCGTCGGCGCGATCATCGTCATGGCCATTGCCACGGCGCTGATGACCCAGCTCACGGCCGACACCCCACTGGCCGTCGTGTGGGTCTGGGTGTTCATCGCCGGCCTCGGCGTGGGGCCGACCTTCTCGGTCTTCACGATCATCGTCCAGAACGCCGTGCCGTTCTCGATGCTCGGGGTTGGCACGTCCAACCTGACCTTCTTCCGCCAGATCGGTGGCACCGTGTCACTGGCCATCGTGGGCACGATCTTCGGTACCGCCTTCCAGCAGCAGCTCTTCCCGCAGCTCGCGACCGCCGGCGTGCCCGCTTCGGTGGTGGGCGGCATCGGCCAGGCCGCTGCCAGTGGTCAGCTGGACTTCAACCAGCTGACCAGCGTGGGCAACCTGGGTCCGGTGATCCTGGCCAGCCTGCAGGAGCCGCTCAAGAGCCTGACGGCGCCGTTCATCGACAACATCGTGGCGGGTATCCATTCCGCCTTCAGCCTGGCCATCGCCCAGACCTTCTACATCGCGGTCGCAGCGGCAATCGTTGCCGCGATCGCGGCGGCCCTCATGGAGGAGAAGGCGCTCCGGACCTCCGTGGCACCGGCCCCGGCGCAGGCCACACCGGCCGTCGCAGGAACCGTTCCAAGCGCCGACTGACCATCGGGTCAACCGACCCAGAGCCATTGAGCACGACCCCGTTTGCGGACGACGCAGCGGGGTCGTTCCACGTTCCGGTTAGGCTGGAGCTGATGGAATCACGATCCGCCCCGTTTCCGCCGGAACTCATCGCTCAGGGCGCGTCCGCGGCCCCCTTCAGCCGGTTGCTTGCGATCGAGGACCTGCAGCCTGGCTCACTCCGGCGGGTCAGCCGGGGCGACCTGGACATTCTCCTGGCCCACACCAGCGCGGGAGTCGTGGCAGTCGACGATCGCTGTCCGCACATGGCCGCTCCCCTGTCGATCGGGCTGCTCGATGGCTGCATCGTCGATTGCCCGCTGCACAGCGGCCGGTTCGACCTGTCGAGCGGTGATCCTGTCCAGATGCCGACCACCGGCGGCCTCGATCCCGACGGCCGCTACCACCCGACGTGGTCGCCTGCGGGCGGCCTGGCCAAGGAGGATCCGCCAGGCAAGAAGGCCGAGGCGCGCCGGCTGACCCGGATCCGACGGTTCCGCTACTACCCGGTCAGGCTGGTGGAGGGCTGGATCGAGGCGCGCATCCCGCA
>JBBRIV010000122.1:0-8268 GCA_038220425.1 Candidatus Limnocylindrales bacterium | reverse complement strand
CCGCTGCGGCAATCTCCGGGCTGCCCATCGCCAGCAGCGGCACGAACGGCAGGCGGGGCAGCAGGAAGCGCGTCTCGGGCAGGTCGTCCGGGTTGGGTCGCTCGCCGGCGAGGGTCAGCGCCAGCGACGCGGCCAGGTGGGCATGGGCCACGGCCAGCACGTCGGGCCGGGCGCGATAGATCGCCCGGTGGACGGCGATGTCCGAACTGGGCCGGGGCGTGGCGACCTCCGGGTCCGTTGCGTGGCCGGCGGGTGCCGCTACGCTCGCCGGGTCGCTCGCCAGCTCGCTCGCCGGGTCCTTTGCCGGGTCGAGCGGCACGAGGAGCAGATCGGACACGGTGAGCTCGTCCTTGCGCCGGCCGGATGGCGTCACGAGGAGCTGGTTGCCCAGCCGGATCGACAGGTTGCCCTCGGCGGCGACGATCAGGCCGCGGGCGCCCAGCCTGTCCCCAGCCCGGACAATCGCCTCGGCCGCCTCGCGTTGGTCCATCCCCAGATCATCGGGCATCCGGGCCGGCCGTGCCGACGTGCCCGCGCGCACGGGCGGCGCTCCGCCGCGGGGCCGCGCGGTCATGTGCCCTCGCGCCCGGCGCTCCACTCCGCCGCGGGGCCCGGCGCTCCGCCGGGAGCGAACTCTTGCCAGATACCGCTCCCAGCCGCGGTATGGTCAGATCCGGACCTGATTTGGGCAGGGCGACGATGAGCGAGCAGCCTCTCGTGCGTGGCTTGGCGGTGGATTCGATCGATCCGCGCCCGGCGCGCGCCGCGAGCAGCCATAGCGCGGCTGGAGGCGGTAGATGTCAGAAACTCGACCGCGCCGACATGCCGCGGCTCGCGGCATGCCGCTGCGGGCCGGACGCAGTCCCGCCGCGCGACGCGGCCACGCGACGCCGCGGGAGCTACGCCCGGGGGCGGCGCTTCTCCGGGTCGTACAGGGTTGGCTCGCCAACGACAGCCGGAACCGTACCGCCGGAGCTGGCGACGGCGACCTCGAGCCGGGTCCCGGGTACGGCTGCTGCTCGCTCGAGGATGGCCAGGGCAATGGTGCCCAGCCTGGGCGAGTCGGTGGGGCTGGTGGCGGTCCCCACGGCGCGTCCGTTGTGGGTCACTTCGGCGCCCACGTCGGGCACGGCGTCCCCCTCGATCGTCAGGGAGGCGAGACGAAGCGCCGGTTCGCCGGCGTCGCGCTCGGCCCGGATCGCGGCGGCGCCGTGGAACTCGCGTCCGTCGATCTTCATGAACCGCTCGAAGTTGATATCGAACGGGCTTGACTCGCCGGGCGTGTAGTCGGAGCCGGGCAGGATCATGCCGGCCTCGATCCGCAGGACATCGAGGGCGTCGAAGCCGTAGGGCCGCACGTCACCGCCGGACATGAGCGTGGTCCACAGCGGCTCGGCGTGCTCCGGTCGGACGAAGATCTCGTAGCCCAGCTCGCCCGACACGCCCGTTCGGGCAATCCAGGCCGGAACCGGACCGACCTGGACCGGCTCGGTCAGGAACCGGAAATAGGGCAGGCCGGCCAGGTCGAACTTGACGTGCCGCTGCAGGATCTGGCGGGTCCGCGGACCCTGGAACTGGACGTGAGGCAGCTCGTGCACGATCAGGTCGATCGTGACGTTGAGGCCGGCCGAGACGTCGCGCAGGTGATCACCCAGGTCGAACCTGTTGGTCATGAGCCAGACGTGATCGGGCCCGAAGACGTAGATCGTGGCGTCGTCCAGGAGCCGGCCCAATTCATCGAGCAAGGGCGCGTAGCGGACTCGGCCGGGTTCATAGGCAAGCACATCGTTGGCGATGAGGCGGTCGGCGGCGCGCAGCGCATCGGGCCCATGGAAGTCCCACTTGATCAGCGATGAGCAATCCCAGATCCCGGCAGCATCGCGAACGGCCGCGTACTCGGCATTGCGGTCGCCGAAGCCGGTGGTCCACAACCAGCCGTCCCAATCGCCAAATTCGGCGCCGAGCTGCTCCTGGACGTGATGGAATGCAGAGTGGACGGGCGAATTGGTCATGGCTGGAGGGTAGGCGCCGGTCGGCCGAGAGCGCGGCGCGTGTCCCGCGAGGCGCGACGCCTGCGCCCGGAATCGGCCTCGCGCGGACCGGCCGCCATCGGACGGGCGGCGCACCGCTACGCTGGACAGGGAGGCCAGGGTGATCCAGTCGCCGCACATTCGTGAAGAGCCGCTCGGCCGCAACCGCGATTTCCTGCTGCTGATGACCGGCCAGGGAATCTCGGCCTTCGGCGATGCCCTCAGCCTGACCGCGTTGCCGCTGTTGGTCCTGGCCCTCACCGGTTCCGGGATCGCGATGGGCGTCGTGGGCGTGCTGAACACGATCCCGGACCTGGTCTTCGGCCTGCTCGCCGGAGTGATCGCAGATCGCAGCGATCGTCGGCTGATGATCCTGGGAGCCGATTTCGGGCGAGCCGTCCTGACCGCGCTGATTCCCCTGACGATCTTCCTGCACGGGCCGACGATCGTGGTGATCCTGCTGATTGCCGCCCCGATGGCCATGCTCCGGGCGCTCTTCCTGGCCGCCTACACCGCGGCCATGCCGAGCCTCGTTGGCCGGCCCTCGCTAGGCCGGGCCACGTCCACCCTGGAGACCGTCTACAGCCTGAGCTTCGTGGTGGGACCGAGCGTGGCCGGGCTGCTCACGGCCGTTGTGGGCTCCGGCCCGACGATCGCTGTGGACGCGCTGTCCTTCCTCGCCAGCTCGCTGGCGATGGCCCTCATTCGTCGACCACTCCAGGAGCGCCAGGAGCGTCCACCACTCAACCTGCGGGCCGAGATCCGGGAGGGAATCTCGTACATCGCGGGCCACCGCACGTTGCGCCTGGCCGTGTCCTACTGGGGCCTGATCAGCGTGATCACGGCTGGCCTCATCCCGGTGCTGACCTACTTCGTCACGAAGCAGCTGGGCTTGCCCACGACGACACTCGGTTTGCTCCTGTCGATCGACGGGATCGGTTACCTGGTGGGGGCGATCGTGATGAACCGGGCCCGGTTTCGGGCAGCCGGCCTGTTGATGCTGGCCGGGACCACGATCCAGGCAATTGCCCTGATCGCATCGGTCAACGGTGAGGTGATCGTCCTGCTGCCGGCCGCATTTGTGATCGGCGCGGCCAATTCCGCGGTCGTGATCACCTACATCACGCTGCGTTCGGCAGCCGCGCCGGACGAGCTCCTGGGACGCGTTGGCTCGACTGCCCGGACCCTCTCGATTGGCCTGCAGCCGATCGGGATGATCACGGCCGGTGTCCTGCTGGACAGCGTGGGTGGCGGGGTGACCCTGCTCCTGATGGGCGCCGGCCTGCTTGCTGCGACCGCTGCGTTCGCGCTCTCGAAAGCGTTCCGCGGCGCAACGATCATCGGCGGAGTCGTGGCCCGCTGACCGAACGGCTAGGCGGCGAGCGCCTGGAACGTCACCGCGGAGATGGTCGGCTCGGCGATCGAAAAGGCCACGAGGCAACCCTCGCAGCGCATCTCGCCATCGAGATCCAGCTGGTCGACAAGGATGGTTCCGTCGCAGGCCGGGCAATCCAGCGCGATGACCGGGTTGGCAACGAAGGTCTTGGTGTTCATGCCCACAGATTGTCCGAAGCTTGTGACAGCTAGCGTGTCACGCCCTGAATCGGCCGCGGCTACAGCTTGCCCATGCGGCTACAGCTCGCGCCGGCGGAATGACAGGACGGCCAGGCCCAGGACGATCATGAACCAGGCGCCGAGCCAGGCCAGGTAGATCGTGCTCGGGCCGGTCGACGCGAAGAACGGGTTGGCCGCCAGTGCCTCACTCGAGCGGCCGCTGTCGTTGGCGACGGCCAGGACCACCTTGGGCTCGAGGGCAAAGATTGCCCCGCGCCAGATCCCGTCGGTCGGCAGGATGACCCGGCTGATGGCGGCCACCTGCTCGAGGAGGTCGGCCTTGAGGTACAGGCCGAGGCCGCCCAGGACGCCGGCGATCCAGCACATGCCGAAGAGGACCACGGCAATCGCCCCGCCGGCAATCGAAGGCAGACGGGTGGACAAGCACAGGGTCAGGCTCAGGACCAGGACAGCCTGCAGGGCGATCGCACCAGCCGCCCCGAGCGGATCGGGCGGACCATAGCCCGAAGCCAGCTTCATCGCCCCGATCTCGAGCAGTCCCGACGCGAGGGCGTAGGCGCCCGCGACCAGGACCAGTCCGACCCAGCGACCAACGAGAAACGTCGAGCGTCCGATCGGTCGGGCCAGGATCGCCAGGAGGACGCCGCTCTCAATGTCCGCCGAGACCGCCGGCGCGCCGATGAACGCCGCGGTCATGGCCAGGATGAAGCTGAACATGAAGGCAACCACGATCAGCATCTGGCTGACCCCGAGCTGGATCGACAGCTCGTCGCTGCCATGGGCCCGGGCCAGGCTGACCAGGCGTTCGAATCCCAGCCCGGACAGGCCCACGACCACGACCGTCAGGACGAACAGCACCCACAGGATTCGCCGGCGCAGCGCGTCGAGCAGGGTCAGCCGCACGATCACCAGCAAGGGCAGCACGATCGAGTTCACGGGTGAGCCCGGTCATCGGTGACCCGATGGGCCGCCGCCGATCCCTCGGGATCCGGGCTGGCTCCGAGCAGCTCCAGGAAGCGCTCCTCGAGCGTCTCCCGACCCTGGGCCACGGCGTGGACCTGGCCACCGGCGTGGACGATCGCGGCCACCAGGGCCGGGATCCTGGCCGGGTCAATCGGGCGGATGGTGATCCGCTCGGGATCGGCCGGATCGCTTTCGAGGCTGCCGAATTCGCCCAGTCGGGCCCGTCCCTCGGACGACAGCTGACTGACCCGCAAGATCACGGCCTGCTCGCCGAGCAATTCATCGAGCGTTCCGCTGGCCACCACCCGACCGCGGTTGACCACGGCCACCCGGTCGCAGACCAGCTCCACCTCGGATAGCAGGTGCGAGTTCAGGAAGACCGTCACGCCTCGGTCGCGGGCCGCCCGGATGATCTGGCGCACTTCGGTCCGGCCAACCGGATCGAGGGCCGAGGTGGGCTCGTCGAGGAAGACGAGCTCAGGGGCGCCGAGCAGGGCAGCGCCCAGGCCCAGGCGCTGCTGCATGCCCTTGGAGAAGGTGCCGATCGGGTCGTTGGCCCGTTCGGTCAGGCCCACTGTATGCAGGGCGGCCTCCACCTCGGCCGAGCGTCGGTTGGCCGGCAGGCGGGCCAGGTCGGCATGCAGCCGGAGCACTTCACGAGCCCGTAGCCAGGCCTGGTACCGGAACAGCTCCGGCAGGTAGCCGATCCGCCGGCGCGTCTCGCGGTCCCCGATGGCAGCGCCCAACACCTTGCCGGTCCCCGAGCTGGCAGCGGTCAGTCCCAGGAGGAGCTTGACCGAGGTGGTCTTGCCGGCGCCGTTGGGACCCAGGAAGCCGAAGACCTCGCCCGGCTCGACCCGCATCGAAAGCCCGGCCAGGGCCAGGGTCTTGCCAAAGCGCTTCGAGAGCTCGTTGGTCTCGATCGCCGGCGAGCTGGCGCTCATTGCCGGCCCCGATAGCGAAAGCAGCCGGGCAGGTGGTCATCGACCAGGCCGACGCTCTGCATGAAGGCGTACGTGATCGTGGGGCCGACGAACCGGAAGCCGCGCGCCCGGAGGTCCCTCGAAAGGGCCAGCGAGGTGGGCGTGCTGGCCGGGAGGCTGCCCCCGATCGCCTCGGCGGGCAGGGCCCGGGCCGGCTCGCGGACGATCGTCCGGAGGTACCGATCGAACCCGCCGAACTCCCCGGCCAGGGCCAGGAATCCAGTCGCGTTCCCGATCGAGGCATCGATCTTGGCGCGATTCCGGACAATCCCGGCGTCGGCCATCAGGCGCGCCCGATCGTCATCGCCAAACTGGGTAACCAGGGCCGGATCGAATCCCCGGAATGCCGCCCGGAACGACTCGCTCTTGCGCAGGATCGTGGACCACGACAGGCCGGCCTGGAAGGATTCGAGGATCAGCCGCTCGAACAGCTCGACATCGTCGACGGTGGGCCTGCCCCACTCATCGTCGTGATAAGCGGTCATCAGCGGATCGGGCCGGGGACCGTCGGCAGCGGCCCACGAACAACGGCCGGGGTTGATCACGGGATGGGCACCGTGTCGACGAGGGTGCTCCACATGTACGGGTCGGCCGCCGGCGAGCCGCTGTTGAAGACCGACCGGAAGATCTCGCCGTTGACCGATTTCGTCCCGAGGCTGCCGGTCAGGATCACCCGGACCAACCGGCCCGAGACGCCCTTGGCCGACAGATCGAGGGCCCTGAGGACCCCGACGTTCGTCCGGGGATCGCTGGCAAAGATGGCCGACAGGTCGGCCCAGCCGTACGTTGCCGTGTGCCAGGTGGCATGGGGCGAGGCGCTGTCGTAGGCCACACCACCAGGATCCCGGTCCGGCGAGCCGCGCAGGTAGCTGATCGGCGCGGCGATGACCTGGCCGGTCGCCGACGTGTACACGTTCTCGTTGTCCTCGGTGGCCCCGCCTCCGGCCGAGTGGTACAGGGCGGTGATCACGCTCGAGCCACTCTTGAGGACCTGGCCCGCCGTGGCCGTGACCGCGTTGGTGGCCACGGTCACCTCGCCCAGCGACCCCTGGTAGACCTGGTTGCGGGTGTCGTCGAAGAGGTCGTAGGCACCGATCCCCGGGTGGACATGGGCTTCGGCGTAGCTCCGGGCAGCGATCGCCTGGGAGCGCAGGGCTTCGATCGGCCAGCTCGAGGGCATCTCGGCCGGCACCACGCCGCGCAGGTACAGGTCGAGGCCAAGTTCGTTGATCGCATCGACGCCGCTCGAGGTGAGCACGATGCGCAGCGTTCCCCGGTAGGTATCGTCCGGGCTGTTCTTCGAATCGAGCTCAAGGCGGCCCGGGTCGGCACCGGCCCGGAAGCGCAGATCGGCTACGTTCGAGGTGGTCTTGAGCAGGACTGCGCCGCTCGCCGAATTGACCAGGATTCCGAAGCCGTTGCCCGAGCGCCAGACCTCGGCCCGGGCACCGATGGGGAAGGCGCCCGCAATTCCATCGAGGGTGAACGGCGCCGCGCGGCCATGGAGCACGATCGGATGGGCGGCCGTCGGGCTGCTCGGGGCGAGGACCAGGATCCGCACCGGCGCAGCCGGGCTGAGGCCGGCCATCGTCGTGTTCTGGTAGTAGTGGGCCAGGATCTCGGGGGCGAGCTGGCCGGCCAGCGCTCGACCGCGGGCGCCATATTGGCTCATCCCCAGGCCGTGACCATAGCCTCGGCCGAAGAACGTGACCGAGCCGGGGGTGATCGGGACCGGGCTGCTGGCCCCGATCCGGCTGGGCGATGGCAAGGGCCGGGGCGTCGGAGCGGCAGAGGCGGTGGCCGCCGGGGACGTCCCGGCCGAGGCAGTTGGCGAGGCGGCCGGCGAGCCCGGGGGCGACACGCTCGGCGAGGTTCCGGCCGACGGGCGTGACGACGGGCCTGCCGATGGCGATCCGCCCGGCGCCGGTGGGAACGACTGGGCCGGCCAGGGGCCGTTGGCCAGGACCGGCGCAACGCATCCAACCCCAAGCAGGACGAACACGGCCAGTACGCTGCTGAGCGCCGGCCTCAGCGCCTGCCTTCGGGCGACTCGCCGGCCCGGCCTGGGGGACATGCCCGAAGCTGGCATCCACTCCTTCGGTCCGACGGGGCCCGTCGCAGACCATGCGTTCGTGTAGCGTACCGATCATGACCGCGCTGCGCTCCCGGGCCGTCTGACATGGACACGCTACTGCGGGTCGTCGAAATCCTGGTTGGCCTGTTCCTGATCGGGTATGTCGCCTGGGACGTGTTCAACACGGTGGCCTTGCCCCGGCCGACGCCGTCCGTCTACCGGGTATCTCGGAACCTCACCCGGTTCTCCTGGCGGGGCTGGTGCTGGCAGGCGCGCCGGATGGCCAGCGGCCAGAGACGTGAGCGCTGGCTGGGCGGCTTTGCCCCGTTGCTCGTGCTGGCCCTGCTGGTGGCCTGGGTCGTGGTCCTGGTCGTGGGCTTCGGCCTGATCGACCTTGCCTTCGGGACCGACTTCAAACCGGCCATCACGAGCCTGCCGACCGCCATCTACGCGGCCGGGACCGGCCTGCTCACAATTGGCTTCGGCGACATCGTGCCGACCGCGTCGGTGACCCGCCTGATCGTGATCACCTCGGCCGGCCTGGGCCTGGGCACCGTCGCCCTGGTCATCACGTATCTCTTCTCGCTGTACGGCTCATTCCAGCGGCTGGAGGTCCTGGTGACCACGCTCGACGCCCGGGCCG
>JBBRIV010000121.1:0-8368 GCA_038220425.1 Candidatus Limnocylindrales bacterium | reverse complement strand
GCTGGGCGCATTCGGGGGTGCTGTGGCCATCCCGGCCGGCTATCGCGAGCCGGTCCTGGTCAGCTCGACCGACGGCGGGGGCACGAAGTCGGCGATCGCCGCCGAGCTCGGCCGCTACGACACGATCGGCCGCGACCTGGTCGCGATGTGTGCCGACGACGTGGTCTGCAGCGGCGCCGCGCCGCTCTTCTTCCTCGACTACATCGCGGTCGGCCGGCTGGACCCCGCCAACGTGGCCGAGCTCGTCGGCTCGATCGCCGCCGGCTGCCTGGAGGCTCGCTGCGCACTGGTCGGCGGCGAGACGGCCGAGCACCCCGGGCTGATGGATCCGGGTGCCTTCGACCTGGCCGGCTGCTGCACCGGGATCGTCGAGCGCGACCGATTGATCGACGGCAGCCGGGTGCAGGCCGGCGATGCCGTGCTGGGGATGCTCTCCAGCGGCCTCCACGCCAATGGCTACTCGCTGGTCCGGGCGCTCCTCGCCGAGCACGACATCGACCTTGCCGAGCCGTACCAGGAGCGGCTCATGCGGACGCTCGGTGAGGCGGCCACGCGGGTCGCCCTGGCTGGTGCGCCGGGCGAGGCGCTCCAGACGATCGGCGAGGTCCTCCTGACCCCTACCCGGATCTACGCCGGGGCGATCCTCGACCTGCGCTCAGCCCTCGATTCGGCCGGATTCGAGCTACGCGGCCTGGCCCACATCACCGGTGGTGGCCTGCCCGGCAATGCGGCCCGGATGCTGCCGCCGGGGCTGGGCGTCCGGATCTACCCGGAGCGCTGGCGAATGCCCTCCGTCATGGGCCTGTTCGGCGCCCTGGGCGGGCTGGAGGATGACGAGCTCCGGGCCACGTTCAACGGCGGCCTGGGCATGGTTGCCGCGATCGAACAGGCGGCGGTCCCCAGTGCAATCGCGGCCCTGGCCCGGGCCGGAATTGAGAGCCTGGTCGTCGGCGAGGTCGTCACAGCAGGGGACCTCGACGGCCGGCGCTATGTTGAAGCCTCCCCGGCGCCGCTGGTCCGGCCGCGATGAACGGCCGGATCGCGGTCGGCGTGTCGGGCACAGGTTCGAACCTGCGGGCGGTTGCCGCAGCCGCGGGCCGGGGTGAGCTGGGCGGATCGATCGTGCTGGTCTTTGGCGATCGGCCCTGCCCGGCGCTCGACTGGGCGGCTGAACAGGGCTTCGAGACGGCGCTCATCCCCGCGCCGGTCCTGTCCGACGCGGCCGGCCGGACTGCCTGGGACCAGGCGCTGGCCGAGACGCTGGCAGCGGTCGGGCCCGATATCGTCGTGTTGGGCGGGTTCATGCGGGTGCTCGGGCCGGCCGTCCTCGGGGCGTTCCCCGACCGGATCGTAAACACCCACCCGGCCCTGTCACCGGCGTTCCCGGGTGCCCATCCCGCCCGGGATGCCCTCGATCACGGCATGGCCCTGACCGGGGTGACCGTCCATCTCGTCGACGCAACCCTCGACGGCGGCCCGATTCTCCTCCAGGAGGCCGTACCGGTCCTGCCCGGCGACGACGTGGCCGTGCTCCAGGAGCGGATCCAGGCCGTCGAGCATCGGCTCCTGCCGCGGGCTGCCGCCCTGCTGCTGGCCGGCGCCGTCAGCGTGCGCGACGGCCGGGCCTCGATCGATATCAAGCGGGCGGAAGCGAACCTGCCGGTCCCACGCCGGGCCCTGCTGTCGGTCTCGGACAAGACCGGCCTGGAGGCCCTCGGCCGGGGCCTGGTCAGCCTGGGGTTCGAGCTGCTGTCCACCGGGGGCAGTGCCCGGGCCCTGCGGGCGGCCGGCCTGCCGGTGACCGACGTGGCGGCCCTGACCGGCTTCCCCGAGATGCTCGATGGGCGGGTCAAGACGCTCCACCCGCGCGTCCACGCCGGGATCCTGGCCGATCGCCGCCGGCTGGACCATCGCCAGCAGCTGGTCGGCGCCGGGATCGCCCCGTTCGAGCTGGTCGTGGTCAACCTCTACCCGTTTGGGGCGGCAGCCGAACGACCGGGCATCGCCTTCGACGACCTGGTCGAGGAGATCGACATCGGCGGCCCGAGCCTGATCCGGGCGGCGGCGAAGAACCACGCCTCAGTGGCCGTCGTGACCTCGCCCGAGCGCTACCCGGCGATCCTCGAGGCGCTCCAGCTGAGCGGCGGCCTGCCGGTCGGCCTCCGGGCGGCGCTGGCCGTCGAGGCGTTCCGGCACACGGCGGCCTACGACGCCCGGATCGCGGCCACGATCCCCGGGCGGATGGCGGCGGCCGGCATCGAGCTGCCCGATGAGCCGGGCCTGCCGGGAGCCAGCGACCCATACCCGGCGACCCTCACGATTGGCCTCGAAAAGGTCGAGTCCCTGCGCTACGGCGAGAATCCGCACCAACCGGCAGCCCGTTACCGGGTGCCCGGCTCGAACGTTGCCGCCGGCCCATTCGCCGACGGCGCGGCCCCGCTCCAGGGCAAGGCCCTGAGCTACAACAACATTCTCGACGGCTCGGCCGCCGCGGCCCTCGGCCGAAGCCTGCGCGGCCCCGGCTGCGTGATCGTCAAGCACACCAACCCGTGCGGTGCGGCCGAGCGTGATTCGCTCCTGGAGGCGTGGCAGGACGCCCTGTCCGGGGATCCCGTCTCGGCCTTCGGCGGCGTCGTGGCGTTGACCCAACCGGTCGATGCCGTCGTGGCCGAAGCGCTGGCCTCGATCTTCCTGGAGCTGGTCGTCGCGCCTGCCTTCGAGCCGGCAGCGCTGGCCGTCCTGGCCCGCAAGACCAACCTGCGCCTGATCGTCGATCCGGGACTGGGCCGGGCGGGGGAGCCGGTTGACTCGCCGGTGGTCATCGGCGCGAGTGATCCGCTCGGCTCGGTCCGGGCCGCCGGCGGCGCAGTCCTGGTCACCAGCCGCGACGATGCCGGAGATGATCCGGCCGGCTGGGTCGCCGCCACCGAGCGTGCTCCGACACCTGCCGAGGCGCTTGACCTGGATCTTGCCTGGCGACTGGTCCGGGGCGCCACGAGCAACGCGATCATCCTGGTCCACGATCGCCGCCTGATCGGCCTTGGTTCGGGTCAGACCAGCCGGGTGGATGCCGCCCGCCAGGCGGTGGCCAAGGCGCAGGCGATCTCCGGCCCGGACAGCACGATCGGGGCCGCCTGTGCGTCCGACGCCTTTTTCCCATTCGCCGATGGTGTCGAAGTCTGCCTCTCAGCCGGTGTGACGGCCTTCGTCCAGCCAGGCGGCTCCTTGCGCGACCCGGAGGTGATCGCCGTGGCGAACGCTGCCGGGGCTACGATGGTGCTCACGGGGGTGCGCCATTTCCGACACTGAACCTGGTTCGCTGAGGTCCCGCCTGGGTCGCCCATGGGCGGTCCGGCTGATCAGCGCGCTGGTCGTCGGGCTGCTCCTGGCGGGTTGCGCGCCGGGGCCCGTTTCGTCGGGTCCCGGCGAAGTGCCGGCGTCGACTCCGCCGGTCGATCCATCGGCCAGCCCCTCCGGCTCGGACAGCCAAGCGCCGTCGTCGTCCAACGTGGCTTCGCCCCAGGTGACCCCGACCACGCCGGTTGCGCTCCACGCGACGTGTCCGGCGACTGTGGTCAATGACGGCAGCTCCACCCACCAGCGGGCGCTCCATGCGGGCACGACCAATTGGTCCGGATACGTGGCCCGGTCGAGCAAGTCATTCAGTTGCATCCAGGGTTCGTGGATCCAGCCCAACGTGATCTGCCCGGCAAACGGTGAAACGTCGCTCGCGATCTGGGTGGGCTTTGACGGCGAGACTGGACCCAGTCGGGCAACCCTGGAGCAGATCGGGACCAACACCGATTGCCACGGTGGCCGGTCGCGGACGTTTGCCTGGTACGAGATCCTGCCGCGCGACCGGTTCGAGCAGGAGCTCCGCCTGGAAGTGCGGGCGGGTGATCGGATCGCCACGTCGATCGCGGTCGTCGGGCGGGCGTATCACCTGGTCATCGAGAACTTGACCACCGGCGAGGTCGAGGACACCCTCCAGCGCTCGGACACGGCCCGGCGCCTGACGGCCGAATGGATCGTGGAGGCGCCCACGATCAATTGCCCCAGCGATTGCCAGGTCGCCCTGCTCGCGACGTTTGGGACGATCTCGTTCAGTGGCGCCCGGGCAGTCCTGGCCGGCGTGACCGGGCCGGTCGGGGACGGCCGCTGGACGCGCGTCCGGCTCGACCTGGAGTCGCGCAGCGGCGTGATCAAGGCCAAACCTGGCTCACTCGGCCGGGATGGCGCGAGCTTCGCCGTGGTCTGGCGACACCGCTGAGCAGCGACCTGCCGGCAGGGTGAGTGGCCATCCGTCGCCCGGCGCCGATCCGGTGCATGATTCACCATAGGAGGTACTCACCATGACCGAACCCGTAACCCCGAATCCCGAGCCCACCCCGGAGCCCGCGGCCGAGCCCGTCGCCGAGCCCGCTACCCGTGATTTCGCGACGACCCTGTCGGCCTTTGCCGACGAGATCAGCGAGCGGGTGACCGTCCTCGTCGACAAGGCGACCCCGGTCGTCAAGGCCGGCGCCGCGCGAGCCTCTGAGCTCGTGGCCCAGGCTGGTGAAGCTGCCGGCCCCGTCGCCCATCGAGCCGCAGTTGCCACGGCCGATCTCGGCGAAAAGGTGGCGGCCAAGGGCCGCGACATCGCCGCCGACCTGCGTCGCTCCAGCCAGGGAGCAGCCGAGACCGTCGATCCGGCGCCGGACGCACCTGCCGAGTCGGTGGCTCCCGCCGAGGACCACCCCGCCAGCTGAAGGTCGCACTCCGCGGTGCGGCCGCTCAGCGCCGGTTGGGGCGGTCGGCTGGGCTGTTGTCGCCTGGGGCGCGACAAATCCGGCCTTCGGGCGGGTGAGGCTCGGCCCAATCCTCACCTCGTCCCGATTTCACGCTCGATCTGAGCGCGGGATACCCAATCCCGGCCTCGAATCAACCTGAACTGCCGTGCCAGCCGCCCGAAACCCGCGGTTTGTCGCTCCGGGTGCGACAGCCGCCCGCCAGTGAAGCTCCGCCCGCTCGTGCGGTAATCTGCCTCGATGGTCGATAGCACGAAGCGGTTCTACGTCACGACGGCGATTGCTTACGCCAATAACCAGCCGGGGTTGCACACCCTGTACGAGGTGATCGGCGCGGATGTCATCGCCCGCTGGCACCGGATGCTCGGTGATGACACCCGCTTCCTGACCGGCACCGACGAGCATTCGGTCAACATCGCCCAGCGGGCGGCCGAAGAGGGCATGACGCCGCGGGCGTTCGTTGACGAGAAGGTCGAGCTCTTCCACTCGTCCGAGAACCTGCTCGGGATCGCCCCCGATCGATTCATCCGGACCACCGACCCCGACCACTATCGATCGGCCCAGGAGATGGTCCGTCGGTCCTACACCAGGGGCGATATCTATCTCGGCACGTACGAGGGCTGGTACTGCCCGAACGAGGGCTTCCGGAGCGCCTCGGACGTGATCGAGACGGCCCGCGGGACGATCTGCCCGAACCATCCCGAGGTGCCCCTCCAGTGGTTGACCGAGCGCAACTGGTTCTTCCGGCTGTCGGCTTACCAGGATCGCCTCGAGCGCCATTTCAGCGATCATCCCGACTTCGTCCAGCCCGACTTCCGGCGCAACGAGATGCTCGGCTTCATCCGCTCCGGGCTCGAGGATGCCTCGATCAGCCGGGCCGGTGCGGGCTGGGGGATCCCGTTCCCGATCAACGCCGAAGGCCAGCCGTCGCTGCTCCCCGACGGCACCTGGGATCCGGACGCCGGCACGATCTACGTCTGGTACGACGCATTGATCAACTACCTGACGGGCGCCGGCTTTCCGGATGATCCGGCCATGGTCGACAAGTGGTGGCCGGCAGACCTCCATGTGATCGGCAAGGACATCGCCCGGTTTCACACGATCTTCTGGCCGGCCATGCTCTGGAGCGCCGGCCTCGAGGCGCCCCGCCATGTCTGGGTCCACGGCTGGCTGCTGGTCAAGGGCGGAGAGCGGATGAGCAAGAGCCGGGGCAATTTCTTCGACCCGAACGACGTCGTGACGGCCCTCGGCTCCGATGGTGCGCGCTACGTGACGCTGGCCGAGGTGGCCTTCGACCGGGACACCGAGGTCAGCTGGGAATCGTTCATCCGGCGGTACAACGCGGACCTGGCCAACGACTTCGGGAACCTGGTCAACCGGACGGTCTCAATGGCCAATCGCTACCTTGCCGGTGCACGTCCGGCCGCGTCGGACGGCGGTTCCCTGCGAACTGCCTGGGAACGGGTTCTGCCCGTCTACCAGGGGCAGCTCGAAGCCTGCCTGCTCCATGCCGCGCTGGCCACCCTGTGGGAGTTCGTGGGCGCGGCCAACCGCCTGGTCGACCTCGAGAAGCCGTGGGACCTGGCCAAGGCGATCAAGCTGGGCGGACCGGACGGCGAAGTAGCCGCCCTGCGTCTGTCGGCGGTCCTCGGTGACCTTGTCGAGGCCTGCCGGCTGCTGGGCCTGGCCGGCGCTCCGTTCCTGCCGGCTACGGCACCCCGGATCCTGGCTCAGCTCGGCTACGCCTTCCCGTACGCCCATGACGGCAACGCCGGTCCGCCAATCCTGGCTGAGCTGGCGTGGGGCGCTCACAGCGGCGAAACCGGCCTGCTGGCCCAGCCGGAGCCGCTCTTCCCGCGCCTCGACGTCGAGCCTGGCGCGACGCTCGCCTAGGACGCGGTCATGCGCCTGATCGATTCGCACGGTCACGTCCAGGCCGACCGTTTTGCCACGGACGTGGAGTTCGTGCTGGGTGGTGCTCGGCTGGCCGGCGTCGAACGAATCCTGGTCCCGGGCTGGGACCCGGAGTCGAGCTCCTCGGCGCTCGAGATCGTGGGGCGTTACCCGTGGCTCGATGCTGCGGTGGGGGTCCACCCCCACGAGGCGGCGGGCGTTTCAGCCGAGGGCTGGGCCCAGATCGTGGACCTGGCCGCTGATCCGCGGGTCCGGGCGATCGGCGAGACGGGCCTCGACACGGATCGCGGGTTTTCGCCGTTTGCCGACCAGCTGGTCAACCTCCGCCGGAACCTGGCCCTCGCCCTGGCGACCGGCAAGCCGGCGATCCTGCACTGTCGCTCGAAGCCCGGCCAGCGCGACGCCCAGGATGCCCTGCTGGCCGAGCTGCACGGCGCCGGGTTTGACGGCTCGGATGCCTGCCGGGCGGCATTCGGGGAGCGGCCGCCGGCGATCATTCACTCCTATTCCGGCCCGCTCGACTACGGCCAGGCGGTCATCGAGATGGGCCTGGCGGTCAGCTTCTCCGGGCTCGTCTTCAGAGAAGGCGAGGAGGCCAGCGCCGCCGTCGCCCGGCTGGTGCCGCGCGGGCGCCTGCTGGTCGAGACCGATTCGCCGTTCCTCTCGCCGCCGGGCGCCCCGCGCAAGCGCAACGAGCCCGAGTGGGTCCGGGTCACCGCCTCGTGGTTGGCCGAACAGCGGGCCGAGCCGCCGGATGTGCTGGGCGATGGGCTGGTGGCCGCCTACGACTTCGTGCTTGGGCGCGCCTGAGCGTGCTGATCCGGATCGCCGTCGCGTCAACGCCGCTGACCGCCACCCTCTCCGAGGCCGTTCCGGCGGCGGTCGCCGCCATCGAGGAGGCGGGCCGGCTGGGCGCCCAGATCGTGTGCCTGCCGGAAACGGGCCTGCCCGGCCATCGAGTCCAGGGCCGGCTGGTGCCGGACGTCTCGCAGGAGGCCCTGGATTCGGCCCTGGTGGTGGTTGCCGGTGCGGCTCGCGCGGCGGGGGTCGTGGCAATCGTGGGCACGGAGCGCCTCACGCCCACGGGCCGCCAGATCGTGTCGGTGGTCATCGCTGCCGATGGCACGGTGCTCGGCGAGCAGGCCAAGACCCAGGTCGATCCGACCGAGGAAGCCGACTACGTGGTCGGGACGGGCCGACGCGTGTTCACGGCGGCCGGCGTGACCTTCGGGATCGCCATCTGCCACGAGGCGTTTCGCTACCCCGAGATCGCGCGCTCGCTGGTCCTGGCCGGCGCCCAGGTCGTCTTCGTGCCGCATTTCGTGACGACCGATGGCGGCTCGTTGCCCACGCGCTGGTGCGATGCGGCGAATCCGTACAACGAGCGGGCCGTGCTGTTGCGGGCGATGGAGAACAGCGTGTTCGTGGCCGCCTCCAATGTGGCCAGCCCAAACCAGGGCTCGGTCAGCGGCATCATCGCGCCCGACGGGACGCTCGTCGCGAGCCTGGCCTACGGTTTGGTGGGGGTGGTCGCCGCCGACATCGAGCTCGATCGCGCCGATCGGCGCCTGGCCCTGCGCTGGGCTCCTGAGCGAAACGCGTTCGCCGGCCGATGACCTACGACATCGTGGTCGAGCAGGTGTCGCCCGAGCTGATCGCCGCGG
>JBBRIV010000120.1:0-8370 GCA_038220425.1 Candidatus Limnocylindrales bacterium | reverse complement strand
CCGAAGTCCACGCCGTCGGCCTGCCAGGCTTGAACGGTATCGATCAGCTCGCGCATGGCCTTCCTCCTAGCTCCGGGCCTGATCGCCCAGAGGTCGGGCCGCAGCGGCCTGGCCTGCATCGGTGGCGGCCAGGGTGGTCATCCGGCGGACCTCCGGCCGAAGGCTGACGATCCGGGCCGGCCGCGGTGCGCTCGACTCCGTCCGGCGCGTTCCTGCCCGGGTGAATTCGGGCAGGGCGCCAACCCCCACCGCGCGCGACCGACGATCGGCCTCGCGCCGGGTCGAGGCATTCGAGAGGAGCACGCCAAGGCGCTGCAGGCTGGCGATCGTACCGGCCGGCACGAAGTCGTCGATATAGGGCAGCGCCGCGGACATGCCCGCCGCGAGCGGCTGGTAGCCGGGCGCGCTGGCCAGGGGGTTGAGCCAGATCAGACGGTGACAGCTGCGCTGGAGGCGCGCCGTCTCGGTCGCGACCAGCTCTGGGTCGCCCCGGTCCCAGCCATCGCTGACCACCACCACCACCGCGCTGCTGCGTAGGACCCGCCGAGCCCAGTGCAGGTTGAACGTCCGGAACGACTCGCCGATCCGGGTTCCGCCCGACCAGTCGGTGACGGTCGCCGATACCCGGGTGAGCGCCCGGTTCCGGTCGCGGTCGCGGAGCAGCCGGGTCACCCGGGTCAGGCGCGTCCCGAACACGAATGCCTCGGTCCGCACTGACGAGGCCGCCAGGGCCTGGCTGAAGCGCAGGAGGACCCGGGCGTGGCGCTCCATCGAGCCCGAGATGTCGCAGATCACGATGAGCTGGCGAGGCCGCCGGACCGGCCGGCGCCAAACCCAGTTGAGGACGTCGCCACCGGTCGCGAGGCTGCGCCGAAACATCACCCGGGGCGCCACGGTCCGGCCATGGTGGTGGAGCTCCGTGCGCCGCGTCCGGCGTCGTTCCAGGTTTGGCAGGAGCTCGTCGATCAGCCGTTCTGCGTCACGCAGCTCGGCCGCGCTCATCCGGTCGAACTGCTGGTGGCGATCCACCTGGCCCTGGCCGTAGGCCATCTCCGAGACGGCCAGGCCATCGATCGCGCCGTCCTCGTCGACATCCTCGCCGTCGTCGACCGAACGGGGTGCGCCCTCGGGGGTCGACTCGCGGACGTCCTGGCTCGGTGCATCGTCGCCGGTACCCGCCGCCTGGTCTTCGGCGTCGGCATCGTCGTGCGGGCGCTGGCTGGGCAGCGGGCCGTCCTGCTGCGGAGGCCGAGTGTGGTGGGCTCGCCAGAACCGCTCGAAGACGATGTTGTAGACCTCGATCTCGTCGCGCCGTCGCACGAACAGCGCCTCGCCGGCCGCCCGGACCTGTTCGCGGTCACCCAGCTCGATCACGCCCAGGGCCCGGCTGAAGTCAATCGCGGCACCCAGGTCGGTGGCCAGGCCGGCCAGCCGGAGCTCGCGGGCGAAGCGGACCGCCCGGCCCAGGAATCGCCGGCCGTCGATCGCCGAGCCGCGGGCCAGTCCGGGTGCCGACAGCGGCACGATCCAGGGCGATGCCCCTGCATTCGTGGCGCCGGAACTGGTCACGCCCGTCTCGCCGCGGCTAGGCGCCGGGGGCGAGCTCCTCGAGCATCAGGCGGGCGGCCTCACCGCGGATGCCCCGCACATCCTCTTCGTATTTGAGGACCACCCCGAGGGTGTCGTCGACGACGGCCGGCGCCAGCTCGGCCGCCCCGAGGGCGAGCAGCGCCGAAGCCCAGTCGAGCGTCTCGGCGACGCCCGGGACCTTGGTCAGGTCGGCCTCGCGCAGGCGATGAACGAAGCCCACGATCTGGCGAGCAAGCCGTTCAGGCGCCGCCGGCACCCGGGTCAGCACGATCTCCAACTCCCGATCGAAGCTGGGATAGTCAATCCAGTGGTACAGGCAGCGCCGTTTCAGGGCGTCGTGGACCTCGCGGGTGCGGTTGCTGGTGAGGATCACCCGGGGCGTCAGCTCGGCCCGGATCGTGCCGATCTCGGGCACGGTCACCTGGAAGTCGGACAGGCTCTCGAGCAGGTACGCCTCGAACTCCTCGTCGGCCCGGTCGATCTCGTCGATCAGCAGGACGGGAGCCACGCCATCGTGCGATTCGAGCGCCTGGAGGAGTGGCCGGCGGATCAGGAACTCGGGCCCGAAGATGTCGTGGGCGGTGGCCCGATCGGCCTCACCGCGGGCCTCGAGCAGGCGGATCTCGAGCATCTGGCGGGGGTAGTTCCACTCGTACACCGCGCTCGTGACATCCAGCCCTTCGTAGCACTGGAGGCGGATCAGCGGGGCGCCAAGCGTCGCGGCGAGGACCTTGGCCAGCTCGGTCTTGCCCACGCCGGCCTCGCCCTCAAGGAGCAGCGGCCGCTCCAGCTCGAGGGCCAGGAAGACGGCCGTGGCCACCGACCGGTCGGCAATGTAGTCGCGAGCGCGGAAGGACGCCTGGATCGCCTCGACCGAGGCGGTCGAGGCGTGCCGGGCCTGGCGGCTGGGGCGGCTGGTGGACGGGGCTTCGCTCATGACCGGAATCTACTGCCGCATCGGGTCATCCGTCGGGAGCCTCCAGATCCCGGGCGTAGGCCGGGAATCGGAACCGCATCGAATGGCCCAGGACCCCGCCGTGGCCAAGGCCGGCGACAAGTCCACGCGAGACCCGCTCACCGGTCAGCAGGCGCGGCAGGATCAGGTCGGCGGCCGTGGCCTTGGAGTAGGCCCCGCAGGTGGGCAGCCCCAGGATGTCGACCCGGCCCAGGCGGGCCAGCCAGAGCATCGAACCGGGATGGGCCGGGACACCATGACGGACGACTCGGCCGCCCAGCTGCTCGATCGCCTGGAAGAACGGATCCGAGGGATCGGTCGAAGCTGAACCCGCGGTCAGGATCAGGTCCGCGCCCAGGGCCCGGCGCTGAAGGGCGGCCGAAACGGCAGCCGGCGCATCGTCCACGTAGTCGAACCCGATCAGCCGTGAGCCGAGCGCCTCCACCTTGAGCCGAACGCTTGATTCGAAGCGTTCGCGGGCCGGGGCGTGGAGCGATTCCTTGACGACCACCGCCACCCGTCGGCTGACGAACGGGGCAACTCCGATCAGCCCCCGCCGGCCGACGACCGTGGCGGCCCGCTCGAGGATTGCGCCGGGGACCAGGTGCGGGGCGATCTTGGCGCTGGCCACCAGCTCGCCGGCCGCCACCGTCTGGCCGTCGTACAGGCTGAACACCTCGAGCATGTCGATCCGGTTGAGCCGCTCGAGCAGGTTGATCCGGACGTGCACGATGCCGGCCGCGGTGGCCAGCAGGTCTACCCGGCTCTGGACCGGACCGCGCCGGGTCAACCCGCCGCCGGCGACCAGCGCGGCCAGGCGAAGGGCCGCCTCGTCCTCGTGGACGTCACCCGGATCGGGGATCAGCACCGTCAGGCCGGCCTCGTCGAGAGCGCGCCGGTCGCCGGGCACCGGGCCAGGGCCTGACCCAACGGGCGCACCGGCCGGCTGGGCCAGCTGGGCCAGGTCATCGGCCGTCAGTCGACGACCCTTGGGCCAGCGGCTGCCGGCCACCTCCAGGTCGCGGGTCAGGACGGCCCCGATCAACCCGGCCTGGGCAGGTTCACCTGGAGCCAGCCGCGCGATCCGCACCCCTGGGCCGGCTCGCTGGTCCGCTGAGGTCCGGCGTTCAGTCGATTGCGGCGAGTGCCGCTTCGATCGCCCGGCGGGTGTGGACCTGAGCCATGGCAGCCCGGTATTCGGCGCTCGCGTTGAAGTCCGAACCCACGGTCTGCCCATCGGTCGCGTGGGTCGCGGCCGCGGCGATCGCGGCGGCGCCGCCGTCACTGCCGAGCAGGGCGGATTCGACCTCCTTGGCACGGTAGGCAACGTCAGCGACCCCGGTGATCGCGATCCGGGCGTGGCTGATCGTGCCCCCCGACCGGCCGATGACCGCCGCGACCCCGACCATCGAATACCCCGAGGCCGGCTGCTCAATCGAGCAATAGGCCATGCCCACGCCGGCCGGACTGGCCGGCAGCCGGATCTCGGTCAGGATCTCGTCTTCGCCAAGATCGGTGGCGAAGGCGCCGTGGCAGAAGCCGTCCACGGCCACCACCCGCTCGCCATTGCCTGAGCGCAGGACCAGGCTGGCGTCGAGGGCGAGCAGGATCGCGGGCACGTCCGAGGCGGGGTCGGCATGGGCAATCGAGCCGGCCAGGGTGCCCCGATTGCGGACCTGGACGTCGCCGATGATCGGGATGGCAATGGCCAGGATCGGGTGGTTGCCCGTGGCCGGGTCCGAGTCGAGGACATCGCGATAGGTCGCCAGGGCGCCGATCCCGGTGGCCCCATTGCCCAGGTCGCGGATGCCCCGCAGCTCGGCGATCCGGCCGATGTCGATCAGCTGGCCGGGACTGGCCAGGCGCAGGCGCATGAGCGGCAGCAGGCTCTGGCCACCGGCCAGCACCTTGGCGTTGCCGGCGCCCCGGGCCAGGAGCTTGAGTGCTTCGTCCAGGCTGTCCGGACGGGCGTAGTCGAAGGCAGCCGGGATCACGAGCGGGCCTCCTTGTCGTGCATCGCCCGCCAGACCTTGGGCGCGGTGTAGGGCATATCCAGGTGGCGGATGCCAAATGGGCTCAGGGCATCAATCACCGCGTTGGCCACGGCGGCCGTGCTGGCGATTGCGCCAGCCTCGCCAACCCCCTTGACCCCGAGCGGATTGACCGGCGACGGGGTGACCGTCTCGCCCAGCTCGAAATGAGGGAACCAGGAGGCCCGGGGAACGGCGTAGTCAAGCATCGAGCCCGACAGGAGCTGCCCGTCGTCGTCGTACACAGCGCCCTCCCAGAGGGCCTGGCCAACGCCCTGGGCGATGCCGCCGTGGAGCTGGCCGTCGACGATCATCGGATTGATCTTCTTGCCGACATCGTCGACTGCGACATAGCGGACCAGGTCCACCTTGCCGGTCTCCTCGTCGATCTCGACGATCGCGATATGGGTCCCGAACGGCCAGGTGCAGTTGGGCGTGTCGTGATAGACGGTCTCGTCGAAGTAGGGGTCCATCCCGGCCGGCAGGCTGAACCCGAGGTCGAGGGCGAAGGCGATCTCCTGGAGCGTCTTCTTCTTCTCGGGCGAACCCTTGACCCGGTATTCGGCACCGACGACCTCGATGTCATCAACCGACGCCTCGAGCATGTGGGCCGCATACAAGCGGGCCTTCTCACGGATCCGGCCGGCGGCCTTGACCGCGGCCGTGCCGCCCACCGACGAGGTCCGGCTGCCGTACGAGCCGTAGCCGAAGGGCGTGCCCAGGGTGTCGGAGTGCTGGACCACGATGTCTTCCATCGGGATACCCAGCTCCGACGAGATGATCTGGGAGTAGGTGGTCTCGTGGCCCTGGCCCTGGGGCTGGGTGCCCATGGTCAGGACGACCTTGCCGGTCAGGTGGATCTTGATGTTGGCCGACTCCCACATCGCGGCAGCCCAGCCCTCACCCACTGCGCCGATCCACTTGGACGGCGCAACGCCGCACACCTCGATGTAGGTGGACAGGCCGATCCCCAGGTACTTGCCCCGCGAGCGGGCGTCGGCCTTGGCCTTGTCGATCGAGGCGTAGCCGGCGGTGGCCAGGGCCATGTCCATGGCCGGCTCGTAGTTGCCCGAGTCGATGTAGATCTTCTCGCCGTTGGAGGCCGTCCCGAGGCCCGACGGATTCTCGTACGGGAACTTGTCCGGGGCGATGAAGTTGCGCCGGCGCAGCTCGGCCGGATCCAGCCCGATCTCATCGGCGAAGAGGTCCATCGCCCGTTCGATCACGTACGTGGCCTCGGGCCGGCCGGCGCCTCGATAGGCGTCCACGACGGTCGTATTGGTGTAAACGCCGGTAACCTCGGCATAGACGTTGGGGATCTTGTAGCAGCCCGCCAGGACCCGGCCGTAAAGCGTCGTCGGGATGCCCGGTCCGATCGTTGAAAGTCGCCCGCCCAGGTTGGCGAACGTCTTCACCCGGACGCCGGTGATCTCGCCTTCGCGGGTACCGGCGATCTCGAGGTAGGTGATGTGGTCACGTCCGTGGATGGTGCTCTGGTAGTTCTCGCGGCGGGTCTCGACCCACTTGACCGGGCGGCCATCGAGCGCCTTCGAGGCGAACAGGCACAGGGCCATGTCGGCGTAGCAGAAGATCTTGGTCCCGAAGGCGCCGCCGACGTCCGGGCTGATGCACCGAATCTTGTGCTCGGGAATGCCCATCACGAAGGCCGACAGGAGGAGTCGCTGGATGTGCGGCGTCTGGCTGGACATCCAGATCGTGTATTCGTCGGTGCCCGGATTGAACAGCCCGATGTCGCCCCGGACCTCCATCGGATTGGGGATCAGGCGCTGGTTGACGATACGCTGGCGGACGACCACCGGGGCCTTGTCGATCGCGGCGTCGGTGCCCGCCTTGTCGCCCACGGTCCACTCGAAGACGACGTTGTTGGGGGCGTTCTCGTGGAGCTGCGGGGCACCCGGCAGAGTCGCCTTTTCGGCATCGACCACGACAGGCAGAGGCTCCCATTCGACGACGATCGCCTCCAGGGCGTCGACCGCCTGGGCGGCGGTCTCGGCGATCACGGCGGCGACGCCCTCGCCGGTCCACTTGACGCTGTCCGTGGCCAGCACCCGGGGTGTATTGACATTGTTCTGGATACCCGCCGAGCCACCGGCCGGCCAGGCCATCGGCAACGGGTTGTAGGGAATGTCGGCACCTACCAGGACCAGCACCACGCCGGGCATCGCCTTGGCCGCGGAGGTATCAATCGAGCGGATGTTGGCGTGGGCATAGGGACTGCGCAGGATGCTCATGTAGGTCATCCCGGCGAGCTTGATGTCGTCGAGGAAGCGGCCCTTGCCGGTGATGAAGCGCGGATCCTCGACCCGCTTGATCGAGGCGCCCAGGACGTCGGTGGTCATGTTGACTCCCTGTCAGTCGTGCGCGCCGGCCGGGACAGCGCCCGCCCGGAGCGTTGAGGCGGCCTCGCGGATCGCGGCCACGATGTTCTGGTACCCGGTGCAGCGACACAGGTTGCCTTCGATCCCATGCCGAATTTCGTCGTCGGTGGGATCGGGATTGCGGGCAAGCAGGTCGGAGGCCGCCATGATCATGCCCGGGGTGCAGAAGCCGCACTGCAGGCCATGCTTCTCCCAGAATGCGTTCTGGAGGGCATGCAGGCCGCCCTCGGGGGCCATGCCCTCGATCGTCACGACGGCGCCTCCATCGGCCTGGACGGCCAGGACGGTGCACGATTTGACGGCGGCCCCGTTGAGCCGGACCGTGCACGCGCCGCACTGGCTGGTATCGCAGCCAACGTGCGTCCCGGTCAGGCCCAGGTCCTCGCGAATGGCGTGGACGAGGAGCTGTCTGGGCTCGACCGTGAGCTCATGGGCGACTCCGTTGACCGTGAGCCTGACCTGCTCAGTCACCTGGCATGTCCTCCATGGGGCCGGGCGAGATCCGGCGCGGGCGATACCCAGAGATGGTCGGCCAATGCTGGCACTCCTGCGTCCGGCTGGCAACTCGAATCGCAACCAGGTCCACCTTGCGGCGCAGCCATTCAGCGGCCGGCTGATCCGGCAGCACGGCGCAGCCACCAGACCAGCGCCAGGGCGAGAGCCCACACGACAAGGTCGTTGGGCACGAAGCCCAGGAGCGTGTCGCTGGCCGACTGGCTGGCCTGGTCAATGGCCACGAACAGCCGGACCGACAGGACCACGGCGGTGACGACGACGATCGCCGAACCTGCCCCGGCGAGTTGGGCCGGGGTCCAGGGACGCTTCAGCGCGAGCGCCGGGGCGGCAGCTGCGACGGCGGCGTCCAGCGGCCGATCGCCCCGCTCCGGATATCCACGGCCCGCGGATCGAGCTGGGCCTCGATTGGCGTTTCGTGGCGGGCTTCGATGATCCGGGCCGATTCACCCAGCTTGTCGATCTTGCCTCGGGCGACTGCCGGTTCGAGCCCGGCCAGGCTGCCCGCCGGCGCCAAACCCACCCGCTCATAGCCACGCCCACCGCTGGCGGCGTACGAGGCGGCCCACACGATCAACTCCTTGTCGTCGATCCGGGGATCCCGGGCGTCCAGCGCGCCACACACGATCCCCCGCTCCCGGGGTGCCCGGGTGATCAACCGCCAGTTGTCGGGGCCGTCGATCAGGTCGAAGAAGTAGCTCTCGTAGGATGGGCCGAAGATCGTCTCGGGTCCAGCCGTGTCGGCGTTGCCGCCCCCGATCGCGAGGCACCGGTGAAATGCCGCCGAGGCATCCGGAACTCCGTCCAGGAGGCGCGTCTGGGCCTCGCGGAAGAGCATTCGCTCGTCGTGGTCCGAGCCCACGGCCACCGCCTCGTCCTCTTC
>JBBRIV010000119.1:0-8480 GCA_038220425.1 Candidatus Limnocylindrales bacterium | reverse complement strand
GGCGCTCGTCCGACGTGAGCTGCTCACCCTGGAGGCCGATCCGCGCAGCCCCGAGCGCGGCCAGTACGCCTTTGTCCAGGCCCTCATCCGCGAGGTCGCCTACAACACCCTGGCCCGCGCCGACCGGAAGGTCCGCCACCTGGCCGCGGCCCGTTTCTTCGAGAGCCTGGGCAGCGATGAGCTGGCCGGCGGCCTTGCCGGTCATTATCTGGCGGCTCATTCGAATGCACCCGAAGGTCCCGAAGCCGATGCATTGGCTGGCCAGGCGCGGATCTCGCTCCGGGCTGCCGCAGACCGCGCCGCTACGCTTGGTTCACACAAGCAGGCGCTGGGCTACCTCCAGCAGGCTGAAGCTGTATCCGTCGATCATGACCACTTGGCGTCGATCTGGGGGGCGGCCGGTCGTGCTGCCGAAGATGCCGGCGAAATCGACCTTGCCAGGGCCTATTTCGAGCGGCTGCTAGCCGTCAGCCGTGATGCGGGCGACCGCGCCGCGGCCGCACTCGCAGCAGCGAGCGTTACGCGGGTTCAGATTACTAGCGGAGATGTGATCCAGGCGCTTGAGTTCGCACAGGCTGCCTCGGAGGAGTTCCCGCCGAGCGAGAGCACGGCAGGTTCGATCACGCTTGCGGCTGAGCTTGCCCGGGCGTACATGCGACTCGGACACGATGAGGAGGCGATTGTCGCGGCTGATCGAGCTTTGGTGGCCGCCGAGCGCCTTGAACTCATTGAACCTACCGTCGAAAGCCTGACCACAAAAGGCACCTGCCTGTCTTCGGCGGGTCGGCTGCGGGAGGGCATGGCACTGCTCCGGGCGGCCATCTCCATTGCCGAAGAGCACGGTTTCGTCCAAGGAGAGCTCCGCGCTCGGCACAACCTGTGGTTCGCCAATCTCGATGATCCTGCAGGCGCAGTCGGCGTCCTTCACCCGGGCCTCGATCTTGCCCGTCGCCTCGGACTCGGCGAATGGACGCTCGATCTGACAATGGTTGTCGCTCTACCCTCGCTCGAAGTTACGGCGGACTGGAAGTGGGTGGACGGGGCGCTCGGCGCCCTCGAGGAAGCGGAGTTGCCGCAGGGCTACGCAATCATGTTTGGCTCGATGCGTGCATTCATCGAGGGAATGCGGAGCCCAGCTGCCATTCCTGTCGTCCGGCAGAGATTGGCGGAGATGCGGGCCAAGGGAGAGCTGGAAGAGGATCCTCAGTTCGCGCTCAGCATGGCCCTACTTCGAGGCTGGATGGAACTTGCCAGCGGCCGGGTCGCGGAAGCCCTCCAGGACGCGGAAATCGTGACCACATCGGATTTCGGTCGACCTTGGCACACATGGGGAGTCGCACTCGGCACCAAGGCCGCAATCTGGGGCCCCAATCGGGCTGCGCTCGACCGACTTGAAGCGGCGATCGAAGGAGCCACTGGTCGTTGGCCCCAGGTCTTGCGCCTTGAACTTCAGGCAGCTCAAGCAGCCATGGATGGCAGCCCCGAGGATGCACTAGCCACGTACCGAGACGTGTTCGAACGCTGGAGGGTTTTGGCGATGCCCGTCCAGTTCGCAACCGCTGTCATCGGGGCCGCGCACCTGTTGGGCCGCCGATCTGAACTCGCCGAATACATTCTCGAGGCACGAGAGACGCTCACCCGCATCGGCGCCCATACATTTCTCGATCGACTCGACCAGGGCATCGAAGAGCCAAGCTCAACAACCGCGAGCTGACGATCTGGCGCCACGACACTAGTGAAGGACCGCCCTGCCGGGGCATTCCTGCGGGACACGATGATCACGTCGTTGCGAGGTGGCAGGGCCGGGGATCAGCCGCGATAATCGGCCTGCGAATGACCCTTCAAATGATGCTATGAGTTCGAATCGACGATGAAGATCGCTCTATAACGATTTGGTCGCTGGACGGCGCATGGAACTCGAGGCCCTGCTCCGCGAGCTCGTCCGCCGTGGGCTGAGGGCGAATGTGACAACCCGGGCCAGTTCGGTGTTGCACGCCGTCCTTCTGCCTCAGGCCTTGCACTCCGGCGAGTAGGCGCCTCGACCTGGCTCCCCGCCGGACGGTCACCCATGTCCGGATCGTGCCCCGAGCGTTGAAGCCAATTGGGCCAGGTTCTCCGTCTAGCGGCCGGGCTGCTCACTGATTGCGTCCATCCTCGCCAAGCCTCGCTGCGCCGCGAGCTACGAACCCGCTCTGTTCGAAGGCCCTTCCCGCCGGCTGCGGAACGGATGCGAGCCGTCTCTGGTTGGCAGCCGACCCAAGCTTCCGCCCGGCAGGATTGGAGCGTCGTTTGATCGACGCGGGTACACCGCTGGGGGCGCATCCTATCGGCTCGAACCCCCGCACAGGAGCCCCACTTGGCTCGCCGTCTGACCAGCCGACGCCTGACCCGCAACAGCGATGCGGGCGAGTTTCTTGAAGTCTTCCTGATCGGCGCTGCCCTATCCGTCCTGGTGGTCCGCTCCCTTCTCGCCCTCACGGACTATCCGAAGATCGGCGGGGGCGGTCTGCATGTAGCCCACATGCTGTGGGGCGGCCTCCTGATGATGGCGGCGATCATCACCTTGCTGGTCTTCGTGGACCGCCACGTCCAGGAGCTGGCCGCCGCCGTCGCCGGGATCGGGTTCGGGGTGTTTATCGATGAGATCGGCAAGTTCCTGACGGCCGACAACAACTACTTCTTCCGACCCGCGATCGCCCAGAACTACCTGATCTTCATCGGGCTGTTCCTCCTGGCACGGGCGGTCCTGGCGGGTCCTCGCCTCGACCAGCGGGGATCGCTCGCGAACGCGATGGACCTGCTCAAGGACGGGCTTGATGGGACGATCGAGAAACGCAGCCGCGTCCACGCGCTATTGCTCCTGCGACAGTCGGGCGATAGCGAGCTGACCCGGAGCCTGACAAACTTTGCTGCATCCCTCTCCGACCGACCCCCGGCCTTCCGTTGGCTTCGGCAGTTCGTCCGCTGGCTCGATGCCCGGTACGCGGCCCTCGCTGCAAACGCGTGGTTCGACCGGGCGGTCGTTTTGGCCGTGGGAGTGTACGCAGTCGGTTCGACCCTCGCGGTCGGACTCCTGATCGTCAGTCAGGGAGCGCACTGGGCCGACGCAGCGGTGGTTGTCCAGGGCCTTTCGACCTTGGCCGGCAGTCTCCTCGTCTTACGCGGGATTCCCGAACTCGTCGTCTCGCGCCTCGCCGCCTATCGCTGGTTCCGGCGGGGCATCCTGGTCTGGATCCTCGTTGCCCAGGTCTTTGTGTTCTACACCTCACAGTCGGCCGGGACCGCCGGGCTTGTCGTGGACTTCGTGGCCTACGGGCTCGTGCGATTCGTCCTTTCGCGTGAGATCGCCGACGCGGCCCGATCCGACGGCCCAGGAGGGCCGCCGCGAACCAGCGATGCACACGACCGTTCTGGACCCTCCGCCGCTTCCTTATGGTGACAGCGAGTGGACTGCCGGCGAGCGTTGACCGACAGAACTACCGTTCGGACTAGGGCTCGGCACCAGTTCATCGCGCGGTCCGACGCTCCGATTGCCAAAGCTGCCGCCCGGATCTGATCAGCCGCGGAGCCAGGGGCTCAGGACCCACTAGTGCCTCCAGGACGGACACGACCTCCGCCGCCGCCGAGGGGAGGTGGGCGTACTCCACGACGATCAGCGGTGGATCCGTCCGGCGGTCCTCGGTGAGGGGCACCCAGCCAGCCCGTGCCCGGGGCAGGGCGTCGGCGTGGTACCGGCGCAGAGCTTCGTCGAGCGTCCGTGCTCCGTAGGTCACTGCGGTCATGAAGCGAGCACCTGGTCGGTGAAGCGGCGGGGCAGGCGGTCGATGATCATGGAGGACGTCCTGTTCCAGAAACGAGCCAGTGGGGCAACGACGAGGGCCAGGCACCCGGCGAGCTCCATCGCCTTGTACCGCCTCGATCGACCAGCCAAACGTACCGATCCCTCCGGTATCGGACGACTGAACGGAAGTACCGGTTGTGGACGAAAGGCACCACGCCGAAGCGCATCTATTTGATGGCGAGATGGCGTCCTAAACTCACGAAGACGGCCCCAGCGGGAGGGGCGCGACCCTGCCAGCTGGGGCCGTCCACACTTGTCTCACCTGCTGTTCCGAGCAGCGCGAGGAGACTCGCACGAGGATGGGGTGTCCGTTGTACAAGCGTGATCTACGGTGGGACTCGACACCTATCGGTTGCCTTCCATTTTCGCGGTTCAGCTTCAATCGTCGCGCCACTGGGCCATCTCGAAGGAGAACCGGGCTGCTCTTGAGAGAGGCCGAAGGCGCGTCGGCCACGTAGCCCGGAGGCCTTTAGATCGGGACGCTCTTGTCGATGCTCCAACATTCGAGCGCTGCCTGGACCTGGGGCCGTATGACGTGGTCTATAGGTCCTGCAACTCGGACGTCGCCGACGCCTGTGCTCGATCTCTAAGCATGCTCGTGCATCAGTCGACGTTCGACTCAGACCGCCGCCGTGATCGAGCGGTACCTGGCGGGGGCTAGGCCGAACCTAAGCGCCCCGTGGTGGCCCTTCTTCACGCGGGTCGGACCCCGAAGTCGTGTCCGCGCGTTCAGCCCATGAAAGCGGCATCTGTGTTGGAGTCGTCCATCGGCTCGTCGGGCCGACAGTCGCCCGCCAGGTTGATCCGCTTGTCTACCTTGCGCCCCGCGACAGTTGATCTCGAGACGCCGCAGCGAGTACAGACAGCGACAATGTAGATCGTGTCGGGAGCGGCGATTGGGGCGAGTTGCCAAGCGTGAGGATTGAACCTTGCGGCGCTCATGGAATTCCCCTTCCCAGCGGTTAGCTGACCGGCGATTGCCGACGGCCTGACGCCCCCCAGCACCCGTTTCGTGGGCAATCCTACCGTCGCGCCTTTTGTGGGGATGCCAGCCGGGCCGGAGCGACTTACACGCGCCGTGCAATACACCTTGCAAAAACCGCATCAACTTGCTCTCAGCCGGCATCCGAGTACCATCGAAACGATCCGGGGTCAGGCTTCAATGCCACCTTCCCTCGCCACTCCGTCAGGGAGCTCCAAGCGAACGGGGAAGGGACGAAATGCCGTACCGAGTGAAGGCTTCTAAGATCCTCGAGGAGTGGCGTCGGGTCGAGCGCCAGTACCTGATCGAACCTGAGGGTCCGGAGAGCGAGCGACTCGTCGCGGAACTCGCCCGACTCCGCGGAGAGTACTTGGAGACAATTCGCCAGGCGACCCTCGATCACCTGCCCGTCCCCTCGGCCTTTCCGCCTGACGGCAATCGACGCTAGCGGCCCGGCCGTCGGGTTCTAGAGCTCCGCGAGGTGCTTGCCAAGGGCTACCAGGGCGGCCGCTGTACTCTCATAGTCGGCGGGCTCCACGCGCAGAACTTGAGCGGCATGGGTGGGACTCTCGGGCACAATCACGAGGGTGGCTGGCCGCGACTTTTCAATGTCGAACTCGACCCGACGGACCGCGGGGAGGGGGATCGCGAGGGCAACACGCAGGTCGTCACCTACGATGATCCGCCGGTTGGTGACCAGCACAACTGCCGAACCCGCTCGGGTGGACACCAGGAGCTGCTCATCCGGCTCGAGAGCTTCGTGGGCCATTGAGCGTTCGGCTTCCATCAGCGACTCCCTGAAGGATCAGCGCTGATGGGATTGTCCACGGGCGCTCCTGAGCAACCCTACGGGCGTCCCGATAACAGTCGTGTCACGCGCCACGACTGGGGATTGCATTCGCCTCGCACCTGGCCGGGCTTTGAGGGAATCCTGCTCCTTTCGGATGCTCATCCCAGAAATCTGGGATAGCCGCGGGATCGAGGAGGTGCGACGTTCGTCTTCAACGAACGCCACAGGAGGAACAGGTGCAGGCACGAACATCCACGTGGTCCGGGTCACCCGAGGCCGTCGCCCGCTGGGTCGAACACGTCACGACCTCCGTCAAGCCGATGGTTGCAGGACTCCCGGGCAATGCCGGCGCCTACTTCTTTGTCGATCGCACTAACAATCGAGCGCTGACCCTCACACTATGGGACAGCACTGAGGCGGCCGAGGTCACTGACCACAACGCCGAGGCGAGCCGAGCCCGGACGGTGGCCGCCACTGGCATGGAGCTCGACGAACGCGGCGCCTTCGAAGTTGTGACCGACACGTAGGATCAGGACCGCGGAGGGACCTTGGATCGAAATCCGGTCGTGCTAGATGGCGCGCAGGCGATCATCCGTGCCTGTCACGCCGGCCTGTCCGTGGATCAGTTGCGGGCGGAGATCCTGGCCCGCCTGACCCGTCTCATTCCGAGTGACGCAGTCTGGTGGGCAGCCGCCGACCCGGCCACCCTCCTCTTCACCAACGCCTACCGACTCGGGCTCCCCGCGGACAGCACGGCCTACTTCGTTGAGAACGAGTTTCTGCACGACGATTTCAACAAGTGGTCGGAGCTCGCCGACGATCGCACCGGAGTCCGCTCGCTGTCTCAGGCGAGCGATGGATCGTTCGACCGCAGTGAACGCTATCGGGACGTCTTCGAGCCCCTCGGCCTGGCCGATGAGCTGCGAGCCGTACTCCGGATCCAGGGGACGACCTGGGGTCTCCTGTGCCTGCATCGTGAAGCCGGACGCCCCTACTCGGCCGCAGACGCCCGTTGGATGCGACGACTTGGGCCCCATCTCGCGGAGGCCATGCGCGTCGCGCTGTTGGTCGAGCGAATCGAAGATTCGGAGCTCGACGGAGCACCGGGCCTGGTCCTCCTGTCGAGGGACGGTGCGCTCATCGCTGGCACTCCTGCCGGGGAGCTCTGGCTAGACGAGTTGCAGGCCGCGCCGAGCCAATCGGGTCCCGTTCCCATCGAAATCCAGGCAGTTGCCGCCCGCCTCCGCGCCGTGCTCACCGACCATGACTTTGCCCCACGGCTTCGCGTGCGGACGCGCACCGGTCGATGGGCGGTTCTCCACGCGGCGTGGATGAACGTGTCCGGCGAAGAGGCGATCGCGGTGATCATCGAAGAGGCGATGCCGACTGAGGTAGCCGCCGTGATCATGCTCGCCTACGGCTTGACGAACCAGGAGCGGGTCATCACGGGCCTCGTTGCAAGGGGTCGATCGACCGCCGCAATCGCCGGAGAACTCCAGATCACCCGCGACACCGTCCAGGATCACCTCAAGGCGATCTTTCGCAAGACGGGAACAGGGGGTCGGACCGAGCTCGTCGCGACCATCCTGCGCCAGCAGTACCTGCCTCGGGCCAAAGTCGGCCAGCGGATCGGCGTGGATGGCTTCTTCGCATAGCCCTCGGTGTGCCACGTGAAGGTCGGAACCAATGGCGCCCACGGGTCCGTCACTGATTCGACCCCTCGTGGTGGGGCTGCGCCGCGGCACCGACCAGCGAAGCAGAGTCACGGGGATTCGCGCCAGATCCCCCCTAGGCTCAATCAATCGTATGGTTGCCTTGGCGTGACGGGCAATCCCGTGCCCACGAGCCACCCATAGGAGTATCAAGCTGATGTCACCATCATATTTACGGATCGCCGGGCGAGGTTTCGGCGTCGTTGCCCTTCTCGCGCTCGTGGGGGGCTGCTCGACGGTAGCAACGAGCCCGTCCGCGGTCGCAACGCCAACGACCAGCCCGCCCGCTGCTAGTGCGCTGCAGGCGAGCACACCCGTTGCGAGCGGCCCCTCCACGGGTGCAACTCAGGCGCCCTCTGCGAGTGCTGCTCAGGCCAGTGCCTCCGCAACTGCGGCTGCCGACGTGAACCTGGGTACGGCTGGTTCGGGCCCGATTCTGGCAGGTGGGAACGGCCTGACCCTCTACACCCACACCGGCGACTCAGCGACCGTCTCCACCTGCACCGGGGGCTGCGCGACCGCGTGGCCTCCTCTTGCCCCGGCCAGTGCGGGAAGCCCGACGGCGGCCAGCGGTGTAACGGGCACGCTCGGCACGTTGACTCGGCCCGATGGCTCCATCCAGGTGACCTACAACGGCAAGCCGCTCTATTTCTGGATGAGTGACACGAAGCCCGGCGACGCGACGGGAGATGGCGTCAACGGCTTCTCAATCGCGACGCCCTGACGCATCGGGGCTGCTGGACGACCAGCGGTCTGGATCGTCCATTTCATTGGGGTAACTGTTGCCATGCGGCATCATGAGCAGTGAGTTCGGGGCCCGATGGCGTTGACTTGGATCGCGCTGATTACATCTCGCCCAGGATGTTCGGGCCGCACGATACGAGCCCTCGGATGGGCCTGATCGCGGTCAATCCGTCTAGGACGGTAGTCCTGTTCGGGGCGCCCGGCGGTCTCCTAGGAGCTGCTGGTGGCCCTCACCGGTGGCGAACACCGGTGCCAGGTCGCACCGGATTCGAGTAGTACTTTCGTCCGGCCGCCGACGTCGGACGTACCGTATGAGAGTCCGGAGGGGTGACCTGCCCGCTCAGCCGACTCCGCACACGAGGTGGCAATGACCGGAGCCCACGCGACCCAGCGCTTCCAGGAAGTCCCCGA
>JBBRIV010000118.1:0-8498 GCA_038220425.1 Candidatus Limnocylindrales bacterium | reverse complement strand
CGATGGGGGTCACCACCAGGTTCCGGCTGACCGGCTCGAGGATCGGTCCGCCAGCCGAGAACGAATAGCCGGTCGAGCCGGTGGGTGAAGCGACGATCAGGCCGTCGGCGATGAACGTGGCGAGGTGCGACGGGCCGATCGAAACGTCCAGCCGCACGACCCGCGCCAGCGAGCCCCGGGCGACCACAATGTCGTTCAGGGCGAAGACCTCGTGGCTGCCCTTCCGGCCACCGGCCGGCAGGATCCGGCCGCGCAGGGTCATCCGCTCGTCGATCGAGAACTGGCCGGCCACGATCTCCTCGAGGACCGGCTCGAAGCCGTCCGCCTCCACCTTCGACAGGAAACCCACCTTGCCCAGGTTCACGCCAAGCAGCGGCACGTCCGCTTCGGCGGCCGCGCGCGCCGCTCGCAGGAAGGTGCCATCGCCACCCAGGACGACCAGGGCGCTGGTCGTGGGCAGCTCGCGCCGGAGCGCCGCGAGGTCGCTGGCGGCCTCCGCCCAGCCATCGACCCCGCGCGTCTTGCACCAGCCCAGCGCTCGCTGGCGGAGCTGGACGGCCGCGTCGTTGGTAGGATTGAAGGCAAAGCCGAGGCGACGGACCTTGGTCATCCGAATGCGACCGCGCGGAGGAGGTCAGCCAGGTCCGGGGCCGTTTCGGGGTCCGTTTCCGGGGCCGTTTCGGGCGTTCCGACCCCTGCACCCGGTCCAGACCCGCCGGTTCCTGCGCCCGTCCCGAGGCGTAGGTCGAGCAGGAATTCGCGATTGCCCTGGGGGCCCAGTAGCGGCGAGGCGATCACGCCGGTCACCTTCAGGCCGAGGGCCAAGGCCTGTTCGACGACTCGTTCGAGCACGGCAAGGTGGATCGCCGGGTCCCTGACGACTCCGCCCGGGACATTCTCGCGGCCGGCCTCGAACTGGGGCTTGACCAGGGGCACGATCCGGCCACCCTCGGGCCCGAACGTGGAGATCACCGGGCCCAAGATCAGGCCCAGGCCGATGAATGCAACATCGATGACGGCAAGGTCGATCGTCTCGGGCAAAGTTTTGGCGGCGAGGGTCCGCGCGTTGGTGCGCTCCATCGAGACGACCCGCGGATCGCTGCGCAGCTTGTCGGCGAGCTGACCCCGGCCAACGTCCAGGGCGTACACCCGCCGAGCGCCGCGCTGGAGCAGGACGTCAGTGAAGCCGCCGGTCGAGGCACCCACGTCCAGGGCGATGGCGCCGGCAGGGTCGATCCCGAACGCGTCGAGCGCGGCAATCAGCTTGTGGGCGCCGCGACTGACGTACGGGTCTTTCTCGACGACTTCCACGGACATCGTCGTGTCGAGCAGGTCGCCCGGCTTGCGGTCGAGCCGGGCGGCGTCTCCGTCACCCACCCGCACCCGGCCCGCCAGGACCAGCGCCTGGGCCCTTGTCCGGCTCTCGACAAGGCCGCGCTCCACGAGCAGCTGATCAAGGCGCTGGCGGCTAGTCCGGATCACCCAGCGATCATGCCACGCCCCGGCCCCCCGCGGCGGCTCAACGTTCGGCGGCGGCTCGCGGCGCGATGCCGCGGCGGGGCTCGGCGCGGTGCGGCTGGGCCCGTGCGGCGCCAACGTTTCCGGCGCACGCCGCCTCTTCTGCCAAATGCCGCTCAGGGCGGCCGTGTGGTCGGATCTTGGTCCCAGATTGGCGATCCAGGGCGATCCTCGGGCCGATTCGTGCACGAGACGGCCGAGCAGGGTCGGGATTTGGTCCGAAAGAGGCTCGACTATCGCCATAAGGCCGCTACCGGCGGCATTTGGCAGGAGCTGCCCCGAAACTGGCTCGCGAAGCCGCCCGCGGAGCGGCTGGGCCAGGTGCCAGCAGGCTAGACCGAGCGCACCTCAGCCGCGGAACCCGCACCGGTCGCGGCCGCCGAACCCGCAGCGGAACTCGCGGCACCGGCACTCGCCGCAGAACCCGGAACGGCGTGGATCGTCGCGAGCGTCTCGCGGACCTGGGCCGCGATGCCCTCCACGTCCAGGCGGATCAAGTGGCGGAGGTCAGAGACCGAGCCGTGTTCGACGAAGTGATCGGCCGGGATCCCCACGATCTTCAGGACGACCTCGCGAAAGGCCGGGTCAACCGCCCGCGCCTCTTCGAGCAATTCAAGCACCCCGCTGCCGAAGCCGCCGGTGGTGACGCTCTCCTCGATCGTGGCCACAAGGCGCTTGCCCCGCGCCTGCTCGAGGATCAGCTGGCGATCGAGCGGCTTGGCCCAGCGGGCGTTGATCAGGCCGACCGACCAGCCCTCGGCGGTCAGCAGCTCGGCAGCCTGTCGGGCGCGGTCGACGATCGGGCCAAACCCGATGAGCAGAACTTCGGAGCCCTCCCGGAGCAGCTCCGCCTGGCCGATCGGGATCGGCTTCGGGTCGACCGCCGGCAGGTTGAAGCCGGCGTCGCGCGGATAGTGCAGGGCAAACGGATGATCCTGGCTGAACGCTGTCCGGAGCAGCGCTCGGAGCTCCTGCTCGTCCTTGGGGCTGGCGATGATCAGGTTGGGCACCTGGCGCTGGGCCGGGATCGTGAACATCCCCTGGTGGCTGGTCCCGTCCTCGCCCACCAGGCCGGCCCGGTCGACCGCGATCAGGACGGGCTGATCGTTCTGGCAGACGTCGTGGATGACCTGGTCGAAAGCCCGCTGCAGGAACGTCGAGTACAGCGCAACCACCGGCCGCTCGCCGCCCATGGCCAAACCCGTGGCCATCGCCATCGCGTGCTGCTCTGCAATCCCGACATCGAAGAAGCGATCGGGGAACTCGGCCTGGAGCTTGTTCAGGCCGGTGCCGGTGGGCATGCCCGCGGTGATCCCCACGACCCGTCGGTCGACCCGGGCGATCTCGAGCAGCTCGGCCACGAATACGGCGGTGTAGTTGGGCGCCTTGGCCGGCGCGTCGGGCCGGCGACGGGTGGCCGGAGCGGCGTCATCGGCCATCGACTCGGTAGGCATGGGCTTCGTCGACCCATTGGCGCTGGGCTCGAAAGCGGCGGTCATTGGTGGCAGGGCCGCACCGTGGAAGGCCACCTGGTCAGCCTCGGCCGGGCGGTAGCCGCGGCCTTTCTGGGTTCGGACGTGGACGATCACCGGCTCGCGCAGCTGGAGCGCGCCGGCAAAGGTCTGGAGCAAGGCCCGGATGTCATGGCCGGGCACAACCCCGATGTAGGTGATCCCCAGGTCCTCGAACAGCTGGCCGGGCTGGGCGAAGTTGACCACCGACTTGCGCAGGCGCTGGCTCAGCTCGAGAACTGTCCCGCCGACGATCGGGATTCGCTCGACGGTCCGGTCGTAGGCACTCTTGCCGTGCTTCCAGGCCGACGACAGCTTGATCTGGCTGAGGTACTTGCTGAACGCCCCGACGGTTGGGCTGATCGACATCTCGTTGTCGTTGAGCACGATCAACATCCGTGTACCGCGCTGGCCGATGTCGTTGAGGGCCTCCAGCGACAGCCCGCTCATCAGGGCTGCATCGCCGACCACGACCGCGATCCGCTCCAACCCGTGGTGCAGGTCGCGCGCCTCGGCCAGACCTTGGGCAATCGACAGGCCGGTGCCCGCGTGACCGCCGTCGAAGACGTCGTGGACCGATTCCGATCGGCGCGGGAACCCGCCGACCCCGCCCAGTGAGCGGAGCGTGTCGAAGCGGTCGTAGCGCCCGGTCAGGAGCTTGTGCGGGTAGGCCTGGTGGCCGGTGTCCCACACGATCTTGTCGCGGGGCGATTCAAGCAGCCGATGGAGGGCGATCGTCAGCTCGACGACCCCGAGCGAGGAACCCAGGTGTCCGCCGGTGACGGAAACCGTCTCGATGATCTTCTCGCGGACCTCGTCGGCCAGCTGGGCCATCTGCACGTCGCCCAGGCCGCGCAGGTCGGCCGGACCGCGCAATGTCGGAAGGATCGCCACGGTTTGAGTCTACCCCGACCCGTCCGGGATGGCCTCGTCGGCCGAGCGCAACTCGACCGCCTCGAGCGCCCCGCCGGCGCGCTCAACCAGCCGCCGGACGCGCAGCTCGGCATCGGCCAGGAGGACGGCGCAGCGCTCGTGGAGGGCCACCCCACGTTCGTAGCCGGCGATCGCAGCCTCCAACGGTCCACCCCCGGCCTCGAGCTCCGCGACGGTCCGCTGGAGCTCGGCCAGGGCCTCGTCGAAGGTCAGCTTCGCGATATCAGCCGGGATCTGAGTCGTCAACGGGCTTCTCCTCCGGCGGCTGTTGCCAACGATCGATGCGACGGGCGATGAGTCTACCAAGCAGCAGGCCGGCCACGATCGCGATCGTCACTACGAATACGAGAAACGCCAGCGATTCGATCACCCGGCGTCCAACGACCCCGTTGACGTGGCCCCAAGCTCGCCGGCCGCCAGCCGAATCGTGAGCCCGGCACCAGCCGCGGCCTCGTCGGCCCGGCGCAGGATCCGGCCATCGTCGGATCGCCGGACGATCGCATAGCCGCGATCCAGGGTGGCCTGCGGACCGAGCACCGCCAGCGCGGCAGCGCCCGCATCGAGAGCGGCATGCGCAGCCCCCAGCCGGCCAGCAATCACCGGCCCAAGGCGCGCCTCGGCTCGGGCCTGGGCTGCCTGGGCCGCGCCGAGTCGCTCCCGGGTCACGCGTGTCGCACGGTCGAGCAGGACCCCGGCGCGTTCGCGGGCCTGGGCCAGCCGGTCCGCCGGGCGCAGGCCATCGAGGGCGCGCCGCTCGGCGTCGAGCTCCCGCCGTGCAGCGACGAGGCCACGCTGCGTGACGCCGGTCAGGCGCCGAGCGTCGGCGGCCAGCTCGGCCGCGACCTGGACCCGGTCGGGGACGACAATCTCAGCCGCCGCCGAGGGCGTGGGCGCGCGAACATCCGCGGCGAAGTCGGCCAGGGTCACGTCCGTCTCGTGGCCGACCCCGCAAACGAGGGGCAGCGGGTGGGCCACGATTGCCCGCACCACCCGCTCGTCATTGAACGACCAGAGGTCCTCGAGCGATCCCCCACCCCGAGCCAGGATCGTGACCACCGGCGCATCTTCCGGGTGGCCATTGACGAGGCATTGCTCGGTGTACCGGGCGATCCGGCCAAGGGCCGCCACGATGCTCGCCGGGGCGGGCTCACCCTGGACCTGGCAGGCGGCGAAGACGACCCGGGCCAGCGGCCAGCGGCGTTCCAGGACATGCCGGATGTCGTGCCACACGGCCCCGGTCGAGCTGGTCGCGACCGCGATCACGGGCGGGCGAACGGGCAACGGACGCTTGCGCCCGGGCTCGAACAGGCCTTCGGCGGCCAACCGTGCCTTGAGCTCTTCGAAGCGCAGGGCCAGGTCGCCGAATCCGGCCGGCTGGACGGACAGCACGTACAGCTGATACACGCCCTGCTGGTCGAATACATCGATCCGGCCATGGGCGACCACGCGCAGGCCGGTCCGCGGCTCGAACGGCGAGGTCAGCCGGTCGTCGCGGAACCAGATGCACGACAGCTGGCTGCGCTCGTCCTTGAGGGTGAAGTAGGCATGCCCGGCCGACGAGACGGTCACTCGGCCGACTTCGCCCTCGACCCAGATGTCGCGCAGCCGATCATCGGCCCGCAATGCGTCGCGGATCGCGTGGGTGACCTCGCTGACCGCCAGGATCGTCGGCCGGAAACCTTCGGGAATGACCGGCTGGGGCCGGATCCCGGGCGACCGCGGCAACGTGGGAAACGGCGGGAACTCCGGCGTGGATGCGGGCGCGAGGCCTTGCGCGGGCGCTTGAAGGGGCGGTTGTAGCGACGCCGGGGCCCGGCTCAACCGCGGCGCCGGAAGGTCGTCGGCGGGCAGTGAATCCCAGGCGGGCAGGGCCCAGTCCGGGGGTTCGTCTCCGGCCACGGGCTCAGACCCGGGTCTGGTACTCGCCGGTCCGGGTGTCGACCCGGATCGTGTCGCCCTCGTTGACGAAGATCGGCACGGTGACCACCAGTCCGGACTCGGTGGTGGCCGGCTTGCGGGCGCCGGTCTGGGTGTCGCCGGCGAAGCCGGGCTCGGTCTCGGCCACGACCAGGTCGACAGTCACCGGGAGCTCCACCCCGATCGTCTCGTCCTGGTAGCTGGTCCGCTCGAGCATCATCCCGTCCTTGAGGTAGTGGACGGCGTTCTCGAGGATCTCGGCGGTCACCATGAACTGGTCGTAGGTGTCGGTGTCCATGAAGTGGTAGTCGTCGCCGTCCTTGTACAGGAACTGGACGGGACGCCGGTCGAGCTGGGCCCGCGGCCATTTCGTGCCGGCCTGGAAGCTGCGCTCCACGGTCTGGCCGCGCTTGATGTTGCGCAGGGTGATCTTGATCTGGGCCGAGCCCCGACCCATCTTGATGTGGTGGTAGTCGAGGATCTGCCAGAGCTCGCCGTCAAGCTCGATCGCGACGCCTTTGCGGAGTTCGCCGGTACTGATCATCGGGAGGTGGGCTCCTGGCTGGTTCGACGTCGGGCCCGAATTGTAGCCGAGGCTCCCCCATTGGCCCGCGCTGGCGGCGCGGCGGCCGTCCGCATATCGCCGCACGACCGCCCACGTATCGCCCCAGGAGATCAAAAGGGCCGAACCGGTCGGCCACCTGGCGCAAAATTGCTCGATTGCCGCGAATCCATCTCCCCCGGCGATCGATCCGGCGGAACGAGGCATCCAACGACCGCACGGACTCCTCGATTCGACCGTTTTGATCGCCTGGGGTGATAAGAATGCCGCGTACCGCGGCGTCGGTTCGGCCGCCAAGCGCACTGGCGTCTCCCACGGCGACCGAACGGGGTGCAACCGGCCCAGGCGCCGCGAACCAGGCAGCCGGTCTACGGTCCACCCTGCAGTGAATAGTGGAGGTAGGCGTCCTCGCCCACACGCACCCAGACCACCACGCCGCATGGGCGGGGCTGGGCGACATCCGTGCATGGACCAGAAGGGCATGACCCAAGAGGACCGGGGTCGACAACGGCACCGCCTCCGAACAACTCAAGCTCGGCCTCGGTGAACCTGCGGTCGAGGGCGTCCTTGCGCCAAGACCGACCGCAGAGCTGGATCTTTCCCGGAAGGGCGGCGGCGTCATGGACGCCGAGAACGCCGGCGAACACGTTGCCGACTCGCGGCGCGACGACGACGAGGGCGAGAACCGAGATGATCATCACGGCCACGGCGATCCCAGCGCCCGTACGTCTGTGTCGCTTCACGATTCGTCCGCTCCCTTGCCCTGAGTACCATCAGGACGCTCGGGAAGCCTTCCGTGCGACTCAGCGCGAAGTCAGCCTGCTACTCGCGGAGCTAGTGGCCGACGACCACGATGCCGCGCGGGAAGTTCGTGAGGAGGTCGAGCCGGCCGGCGGCCAGGTCGATGGCGACGAGGTCTTCGATCCGGACGCCCATCTCGCCCTCGAGATAGACCCCGGGCTCGACCGAGAACACCGTCGGGCTGGGTAGCGCAACGCCGGACGCTCGCTTGCCCAGGCTGGGCAGCTCGTGCGTGGCCAGGCCGATGCCATGGCCGGTGCCGTGGCCAAAGTGGTCGCCGTGGCCGGCAGCCCCGATCACGTCGCGGGCCAGTGCGTCCACCGCCGGGCCGCTGGGCAGCGGACCACCGGCTCGCACGGCCGCCTCCAGCCCGGCGATCGCGCCAGCCTGCGCCCGTGCCACCAGCTCGTAGATCGCGAGGTCACGCGCTGCCGGCTCGCCGACGAACAGCGTCCGGGTCATATCGCTCCGATAGCCGGCCACCTGCGCCCCGAAGTCGAACAGCAGGACGGCACCCTCGATCACCGGCCGATCTCCCGGCGAGCCGTGAGGCAGGGCAGCCTCCGGACCGGCCAGGCAGGCCACGTCGAAGGCGAGCCCGTCGGCACCGCCGGTCCGGATCAGGACTTCGAGACGCCAGGCAAGCTCCTTCTCGGTCAGGCCGGCCCGGATCTCAGGCAGGAGCATGGCCAGGGCCCGATCGGCGATCGTGCAGGCCGCGGCAACCCGCTCGAGCTCGGCCGGCTCCTTGGTCGCCCGATCGGCCTCCACCCAGCCGACGCCCGGCGCACCGGGACCGGCCAGGTCATCGCCGGAAACCAGCTCGACGTCCGGCGCGGCAGCCTGCAACTCGAGCCAAATGGCGTGGCTGATGAAACCTGCCTCGGCGGCGACCCGGCGAGCGCCAAGGCTCCGGCAGATCTCCGGCCAGCGGGTCGCCAGGTCGCCGTAGACCGGTTCGATCCGGGCGTCGGCTGCCTCGCGCCCGGCCTGGATCGTGTAGCGGCTGTCGGCGAACAGGATCACTTCCTCCGCGCCAACAACGAACCAGCCCGAGACCCCGGCCACCTTGTCCTCGCCATCGCCCAGGACCAGGCCGGTGAGGTAGCGACTGTTCTCCGATCGAACCCCAAAGTAGGCATCCACCCCGGCTACCGCCATCCGGGCGCGGAGGCGGGCCAGCCGGGCCGGACGGGCCGCCCGATCCGCGGCGTCCCAGCGAAGGCGATCGGCGCCAGACGGCGGTGGTCCGAAAT
>JBBRIV010000117.1:0-8513 GCA_038220425.1 Candidatus Limnocylindrales bacterium | reverse complement strand
TACCGGATGAACGCCCAATCCCGCGCCATCGAGGAATCATTCCTGCGCTACGGGATCCGCTACCAGCTCATCGGCGGCACCCGGTTCTACCAGCGCCGCGAGGTCAAGGACGCCCTGGCCTACCTGCGCATCCTGCGCAGCGACACCGACGGCATTGCCTTTGAGCGGGTGATCAACGTGCCCGCCCGGGCGATCGGCGACAAGACGGTCGAGGTCCTGCGGGCCGCCGCCAACGCTGAGGGTGGCACGTTCTGGGCCGCGATCGAGGCAGCCGTCGACGGCAGCCTCGAGGGGATCACCGGCCGGGCCCGGGCCTCACTGGCTGATTTTGCCGCGATCATCCGCTCACTCCGCTCCAGGATCGGCGTCCTGCCCCTACCCGAGCTGCTCGACTCGGCCCTCGAACGATCGGGCTACCGGGCGATGCTTGCCGACGGCTCCGAGGACGGCGACGACCGCTGGAACAACCTGCTCGAGCTGCGCCTGGTCACGACCCGCTACGACGACCTGTCGCCCGAGGACGCGCTCGACCGGCTGCTCGAGGAGACCGCCCTGGTGGCCGACCAGGATTCGTACGCCAAGGACGCCGATGCGGTCACCGTGATCACCCTCCATGCCGCCAAGGGCCTCGAGTTCCCAGTGGTGTTTATTGCCGGCCTCGAGGAGGGCACGTTCCCGCACAGTCGCGCCCTTGACGACAATCGCCAGCTGGAAGAGGAACGCCGCCTGGCCTATGTCGGGATGACCCGGGCCAAGCGTCGCCTGTTCCTGTCGCATGCCGCGTTTCGCGCCTCGTGGGGCGCCAGCGGGGCGACCGTCCCGTCGCGCTTCCTGCTCGATATCCCGCCGGAGCTCATGGAAGGGCCGAACCTGGCGGCCGGCGAGGACCACGCCGACGGCCCGCTCGACCTGGAGCTCGTCTTCGGGGCGCGTCGCTCGAGCCGCTTCGGGACCCCCATCCGGTCCGGCGGCGGCGCCTACCGCCAGGGCAGCGGCCGGCCCGGCGCACCGGCTGCCGGGACGGCCTTTGCGCCCAGCCGCGACCTCGCGGCGAAACGCTCCTCGTATGCGGCGGGCGCCCGGTCGGGTGAGCTGACCAGCCCGCCGGGACGGGGCATCCGGGCCTGGGACGACCCGCTGGACGTGGATGGCGAGGCGCCCGACGACCTGCCGGTCCGCCGAATCGAGGAGGCGCCGGCGCGCATCCCGCCCCGGCCGATCGTGCCCGGCGAGCGGCGCTACCGCGACGGTGACCGGGTCCATCACGTCCGCTTCGGCGACGGCATCGTCGTCAGTGCCCGCCTGACCCGCGACGACGAGGAGGTCACCGTGGCCTTCCGGGACAGTGCGATCGGGCGCAAGACGATGCTGGCCAGCATGGCCAACCTGGAGCTGATCGGGTAGCCGGGATGAGCAATCTGCCGGTCGACCCGGCCCTTGTCGAGGCAGCCCAGGCCGATGGGCCCGAGGCCGCGGCCGTCCGTCACGCCGCGCTGGCCGCCGAGATCGAGCGGGCCAACCGGCTGTACTACCTGGACGATGCGCCGGAGCTGTCCGACGCCGAGTACGACGCACGATTTCGCGAGCTGGTTGCCCTCGAGACGGCCTTCCCAGACCTCCGAACGCCCGATTCGCCAACGGTCAAGGTCGGTGCCGGGATCTCCTCGTCGTTCACCGAGGTTCGCCACAGCCGGCCGATGCTATCCCTGGGCAATGCCTTCTCGGCAGATGAGCTGCGGGCATTCGACGCCAGGGTTCGCAAGGGATTGGGCCTGGCGCCCGCGCCTGAACCAGCCGATGAGCTGCGCTACGGGGCGGAGCTGAAGATCGATGGCCTGGCGATCAGCCTGCGCTTCGAGGCCGGCCGGTTCAGCCAGGGTGCCACTCGTGGCGACGGCACCACCGGCGAGGACGTGACCGCCAACGTGCGCACGATCCGGGCCATTCCGTCGCGGCTGGCCGATCGGGTGACGATCGAGGCCCGGGGCGAGGTGTACATGCCCCGCGCGGAGTTCGCCCGGATCAACGCCGAGCGCGAGGAGGCGGGCCTGGCCCTGTACGCCAACCCGCGCAACAGCGGCGCCGGCTCACTGCGCCAGATGGACCCCGCGGTCACCGCCAGCCGCAAGCTTTCCGCCTGGTTCTACCAGCTCCTCGAGGAGACGGCCGAGGCGTTCACTCCCGCGGTCGAGACCCAGTCGGGGGCCCTGGCCCGGCTGGCGGCGTTGGGCCTGCCGGTCAACCCGGAGAGCGCCACCGGGCTCGATATCGAAGGCGTGATCGAGTTCATCGAGAACTGGCGCGAACGCCGCCACGGCCTGCCCTACGAGACGGACGGCGTGGTGGTCAAGGTGGATCGCCTCGACCAGCAGGCACGCCTGGGCCTGGTCGCCCGGGCGCCGCGCTGGGCGATTGCCTACAAGTTCCCCCCGGAGCAGGTCCAGACGCTGGTCGAGGACATCGTGGCCTACGTCGGCCGGACCGGGACGCTCACGCCGGTGGCGCACCTCCGGCCCATCAAGGTTGCCGGGTCGACGGTCAGCCGGGCCACCCTGCACAACCTGGACGAGGTCCGGCGCAAGGACATCCGGATTGGCGACGCGGTGGTCCTCCAGAAGGCCGGCGACGTGATCCCCGAGGTCGTCGGGCCGGTCCTGGCTGAGCGCACGGGCACTGAGCGCGAGTTCGAGATGCCTGCGGCCTGCCCGGTCTGCGCCACGGCTGTCGTCCGCGACAAAGGAGCGGTTCGCCACTACTGCCCCAACCTGCGCTGCCCGGCCCGGGTTGCCCAGGAGTACGGCCACTTCGCCGGCCGGGGCGGCATGGATATCGAGGGTGCCGGCTGGGCGGTCGTGGAGCAACTCCTGCAGCGAGGCCTCTTGAGCTCGCGGGCGGACTTCTTCCGGCTCGATGTGGAAACGCTGATCGGCCTCGACCGATTTGCCCGGAAGAGCGCCGAGAACCTGGTCGCCTCGATCGACCGGGCCCGACGCCGGCCACTCGCCCGGATCCTGAATGCGCTCGGCATCCCCCAGGTGGGGGAGCAGACCGCGATCGACCTGGCGGCCTGGCTGGCCAGCCGCATTCCGCCCGGCGCCGACGAGCCCATGGGCGGCCCCGGCGGCTGGAGCGCGCGGGCGGCCGCCGAGCTGAACGCGATCGCCGAAACCGAACCGGCCGCCTTCGAGGCCGTCCCGGGGGTGGGTGCCACGGTCGCTGCGGGGCTGATCCGCTATTTCACCGAGCCCGCGACGCGAGACGTTCTTGGTGAGCTGATCGCGGCCGGTGTCGAGGCCGAGCGACCCATCGTCCGCCCGCCGGGCGCCGACGGCCAGGCGCCCGGATCGAGTGGCCCGCTCGAGGGTCGGACGCTGGTCGTGACCGGATCGCTGGCCGGCTTCGACCGGCAGGCTGCCGAAGACGCGATCCGGGCGGCCGGTGGGCGGGTGGCCGGCGCGGTTTCGAAGAAGACCGACTTCCTGGTGGCCGGCGAGAATGCCGGATCCAAGCTGGTCAAGGCCCAGGATCTGGGTGTCCCCGTCCTCGACGAGGCGGCCTTCCGGGAGCTCCTCGGCGTCGAGCCGGCGCCCGGCGAGGCCTGATCGCCGGGCGGGCCCGTCCTGCCTGGTCCGCTATCATCGGGGCCATGGCCAGCCTGTCCCGCGACGACGTCGCCCACGTTGCCCACCTGGCCCGCCTCGGCCTGACCGACGCCGAGCTCGGCCGGCTGGAAGGCGAGCTCAACCACATCCTGGACCAGTACACCCGGCTGACCGAGCTGGACACCGACGCGATCGAGCCGACGGCCCAGACGATCGAGCTCGAGAACATCCTCCGTGACGACGTCGTCAAGCCGTCGTTCTCACAGGCCGAGGCCCTGGCCAACGCGGCCGAGTCGCGCGACGGCTTCTTCGTGGTCCCGCCCATCCTCGACAAGGGCACCTGACATGGCCGCCGATCCGTCCGAATGGATCCGCCGCCCGGGCCATGAGCTGGCTGCCGGCCTGCGTTCGGGTGCCTTCAGCTCGGTCGAGCTGACCGAGGCCCACCTCGCCGCAGCCGAGCGCGACAACCCGGGACTGCATGCCTGGCTGTCGATCGACAGCACCAGCGCGAGGAGCCAGGCCCTGGCCGCCGACGCCCGCCTCGCGAACACGGGATTGCCCGGCTCGCCCGAGCGCGACAGCCTGCCACCGCTGCTGGGCCTGCCGATCGCCCTCAAGGACCTCGTCAGTGTCAAGGGCGGCCAGTGCACCGCCGGCTCACGGATTCTCGAGGGCTACATCGCGCCCTACGACTCCCAGGTGACCGAGCGCCTGCGGGCGGCCGGGGCGGTCCTCCTGGGCAAGACCAACATGGACGAGTTCGCCATGGGCAGCTCCACCGAGCATTCCGCCTACGGACCAACATCCAACCCGTGGGACCTGGACCGGGTTCCGGGCGGTTCGAGCGGCGGCTCGGCGGCGGCTGTGGCGGCCTTTCACGCGCCGTTTGCCATTGGCACGGACACCGGCGGTTCGATTCGCCAGCCGGCCGCAATGTGCGGAATCGTCGGTCTCAAGCCAACCTACGGCCGGGTCAGCCGCTACGGGATCGTGGCCTTTGCCAGCTCGCTCGACCAGATCGGGCCGTTCGCCCGCGACAGCCGGGACGCGGCGGTCCTGCTCCAGGCCGTTGCCGGGCGCGACGAGCGCGACTCGACATCCGCGCCGGTCCCCGTCCCCGACGCCCTGCTGAGCCTGGCCACGTCCGACGATGCCGCCGCAGGCCTGCTCCGGGGCAAGCGCCTGGGCCTGCCTCGCGAGTATTTCGTGGCCGGCATGGAGCCGGGTGTCGAGGCACGCATCCGGGAGGCCGTCACAGCCCTCGAGGCGGCCGGCGCGATCGTCGAGGAAGTCAGCCTGCCCCACACCGACTACGGCCTGGCCACCTCCTACATCGTCGCTCCGGCCGAGGCCTCGGCCAACCTGGCCCGCTACGACGGCATCCGCTACGGCCTCCACCGGCGCGACGGCGACACCCTGGCCAATGAGCTGGCCACCCGCGGCCAGGGCTTCGGGGCGGAGGTCAAGCGCCGGATCATGCTCGGCACATACGCCCTCTCGGCCGGCTACTACGACGCGTTCTATCTCAAGGCCCAGAAGGTGCGGACCCTGATCAAGGCCGACTTCGACCGGCTGTGGGCCCAGGGCTTCGATGCCCTCGTCGCTCCGACCAGCCCCACGGTGGCCTTCCGCTTCGGATCGAAGCTGGCCGACCCAGTTTCCATGTACCTGTCCGATGCCTGCACGCTGCCGGTCAACATGGCCGGCCTGCCTGGGGTGTCGATCCCGTGCGGTCTGTCAGAAGGCCTTCCGGTGGGCCTCCAGCTGATCGGCGCACCGTGGAGCGAGGCGGAGCTCCTGGGCCTGGCCCGAGGCTACGAGGCGATCACGGCCAGCGCCCCCTGGCGGGGCCTCGAACCAACCCAGCTGGCCCTGGCCCGCGACCCCGGCCAGCCGACGCCGGCCGAACGTGCGGCGGCGCTCGCCTAGGAAATGCGTCGGGCCTCGTAGCCGCCGGCGCTGACCGCCCGGACTTCGTAGGCAGGCTGGTCATACACGGTCGGCCCGCGCCGACGCCGGCCGGTGGCCAGTTCGAAGCGCGAGCCGTGGTACGGGCATTCGACGCAACCATCGATGATCGAGCCTTCGCTCAGCGGACCGTTGGCGTGGGCGCACTGGTCATGGAGCGCGAGAATCGCATCGCCGGTGCGAACCACGACCAGCGCCTGGGCGCCGACCTTGGCCTTGACCAGCGTGCCTTCGGGAATCTCGGCGACCTCGAGCGGCTGCCATTTGGCGCCGGCCGGCCGCCAGGCGTGGCGGCTCACCATGTTGCCCATGAGGTACGCGACGTCGCCACCGACGAAGGCGCCCCCGGCCAGGATCAGGTAGCCGATCAGGGACAGGGCAATCGGGAGCGCCCGGTTCGACGGTCCGCTGGCGCGGATAGCGAGCGAAACGGCGTACACGACGAGCGAAACGACCATCAGCGAGCTGTGGACGGTTGCCCGGACCCGTGCCCGCCCGTCCGTGGTTGAGTAGTCGGCGTAACCGGCGGCTGCGGACGCGAGCATGGCCAGCACCCCGACCAAGAGGGCAACGTCGGCGGCCACGGACTGCCCGAGGACGTCGAACACGATGACCAGGGTCAGGGCTCCGATCGGCACATCCGTCAGCACGGAATGGAGTGGATGGCCCAGCCACGTGCCGGCCAGGAAGTCGCGGACGGGCAGCATCCTGCCGAAGATTGCCGCCATCAGGCCGTGCAGCCAGTCGCCCAGCGGCTTGGCCCAGCGCGTCTGGCGCTCGATCAGGTGTTCCAGCATTCGACCGACCATTGGGCATTCTCCGTGTGACGAGCGTCAGCCAATGCTACGCCGGGTCGGGCTGCTCGGATCGCTCCGGCGCGAGCGTTCGTATACTCCAGCCATGACGACCGAGGCGTCCCGTCCGCCGGTGACCGCGCGAGCCCCGCTGGCCGAGCGCGTCCTGGCCGAACGAGCGCTGGCCATCCCGCCGTCCGGCATTCGGAAGTTCTTCGACATCCTGGCCACGATGACCGACGTGATCAGCCTGGGTGTGGGCGAGCCTGATTTCGACACCCCGTCGGGCATTGTCGAGGCGGGCATCGCCAGCCTGCGCCGGGGCCGGACCCACTACACGAGCAACTACGGCACGATCGAGCTTCGCCGGGCCCTGTCAAGGCACCTCGAAACCCGCTACGACGTCGGCTACGACCCGGCAACCGAGATCCTGGTCACGGTCGGTGCCTCGGAGGCCGTGGACCTGGCCCTGCGGGCAACCTGCGACCCCGGCGACGAGGTGATCCTTCATGAGCCCTCGTACGTGGCCTATGTCCCGGCGATCAGCCTGGCCGGCGGCACGGTCGTCCACGTGGCGACCCGCCTCGAGGATGACTTCGCGCTGGATCCCGGCGCCGTCGAACGGGCGATCACGCCCCGGACCAAGGCTCTCTTCCTGGGCTATCCGTGCAATCCGACCGGCGCCGTCCTGTCCGACGCGATCCAGGACGAGCTGGCCGCGATCGCCGTGCGCCACGACCTGCTCGTCTATTCCGACGAGATCTACGACCGGCTGGCCTACGGCTCGTATCGCCATCGGGCACTGAGCTCGCTGCCCGGGATGCGCGAGCGCACGATCCTGATGGGTGGCTTCAGCAAGGCCTATGCGATGACCGGCTGGCGGGTCGGCTGGCTGTGCGCGCCGGCGGGAATCCTCGAGGGAATCCTCAAGATCCACCAGTACGGGATCATGTCGGCGCCGACCACCGCCCAGGACGCCGCACTCGAGGCACTGACCAACGGCGAGGCGGATGTCCAGCGGATGCTGGCGGCGTATGACGCCCGGCGCCGGCTGATCGTCGATGGCTTCAATGCCCTGGGCCTGCGCACGTTCGAGCCGCGCGGCGCGTTCTACGCGTTCCCCGAGATTACCTCAACCGGCCTCGATGCCGGAACCTTTGCCGAGCGACTGCTCAAGGAAGAGCATGTTGCGGTGGTCCCGGGCGGTGCCTTCGGGCCGTCGGGTGAGGGCCACGTCCGGGCCTGCTACGCCACGTCGGAGGAGCAGATCCGGGAGGCTCTCGGCCGGATCGGGCGCTTCGTCGAGCGCCTCCGGGCCCAGGTTCGGGCTTAGGCCAGGGCCGAGCGTTCGGCCTGGACCCGCCGTCGGGCGAGGGCCTCTTCGATCGCCCAGATCGCCAGCGGCCGGAGATAGATGCTGGCCCGGAAGTCGCCCTGTTCGTCGTACGCCTCGGGCGTCCGGAACCACAGGCCCCGTTCGTAGGTGACCCGGGCCACGCCCTCGGCCGTCGCCCAGGCTTCGTCGAGCAGGCCGCGCCCGAGCATGAATGCCGCGAGGCCGTAGACCGTGCCCGTCCAGACCTCCTGGGACTGCTCGCTCGACAGGTCGACCGTGCCGTCCGGGCGGGTGCCATTGACGGCGCCCATCACGCCCCCGGCAAACCCGCGCACATTGCGGGCATAGATCGTGCGCAGGGTCAGCGCGATCCGGTCGGGGTCGATGAGATCGCCCAGGCCGCACACATCGGCGTACCACTGCCCAACCAGCTGGTCGGCCATCACGCTGTCCGAGCTCGGCCCGGCGCCGTCATCGAAGGCGTAATGGTCGCCCCGCCAGAGGCGCGCCTCGAAGGCGACCCGGGCGCGCTCGTAGCGAGCATGCCAGCCGCTCGCGGCGGTCTCGTCGCCGAGGGTCCGGGCAATCTCCTCGGCCGCGCGCAGCGCGCCCATCCAGAGCGAGCCGCCATAGGCCGACGGGCCGTGGATCGGCCAGGTGTCGTAGGTCTGGTCGGGGCTGCCGTCGTGCTCGGGCAAGCCGTCGCCGTCGTGATCGTGAAGGGTCAGCGCCTCGAGATTCCGGATCACCGACGACCAGGTTGACCGGAGCAGCTCCAGGTCGCCCGTCGCCTGGTAATCGCGCCAGACT
>JBBRIV010000116.1:0-8576 GCA_038220425.1 Candidatus Limnocylindrales bacterium | reverse complement strand
TCTGCCTGGTCACCGGTCGTTCGGATGCACCGGGCGGGTCTGGTAGCGTCCAGATCGGCGCAGCGACCGGGCCACTCGTGGGCGGCCTGCTCCTGGTGGCTATCAGCGGTTCCACGGGCCTGGGCCTGTCCCAGGCCCTGGGCGATACCCTGCTGGTCGTTGGGATCGTCCTGGTTGTCGCGGTCCGCCTGCGCTGGGCGGCCTTGCCTACCGCCGTTCGCCGGGTGCTGGTCACGCCCTTCGTGCTTGCGTCGGCGGGTATCTACTGGAACATCGTCGATTCGGTGACCGGCGACGGCAACTGGCTCAGCCAGGCGGGCGGCGCCGACCTGCCGACCATCGGCGCGGTCGCCGGCCTGCTGATCGCGTTCTCGGCCGTCTACTACGCGATGCTGGTCTATGCGCCTCGCCAGGTTGCCGAGCCGGAGGGCAGCCCCCAGGCATGGCTCGCCCGCTTCGGCCTGTTCGCCGCCAGCACGATCCTGGGCCTCGGCTGGTTGCGCATCTTCGGGCTGTGAGCCCAGCCCGAATCAGACCTGGGCAACTCGTGGAGCCGGCGGCCCTGGGTCAAGCGTCTTCCTTGGCGGGCTTCCGGCCCGGGCGTGGGCGCGGCGGCGGGGTGAATCCGGCCCACGGGTCGTAATCGGGGTCGAGGGCTTCCTGGAGCGGACGCTGGCCCGGGGGGACGTGCTCCAGGTTGAGCCGAATCCGGGTCCAGGTGGTGGACCGGCCACGCATCGAATCGGTCAGGATGTCGGCCGGCTGGAGCAGCGGCCAGACGTCCGGGTAGCGCTCTTTCCAGCGCTCCAGGCCGGCCTGGGCATCGGCCAGCAGGGCGGCCCGGCCGATCTCGATCAGGGGTTTCGAGCTCATCCGCCGCTTGGACGGCTGGACCCGGGGTGGCTCGTCGGCGGTCTTGGCATAGTTCGGCGGCCACGGGGCGTCGGCCAGGCCCTGGGTCTCGTGGCGAGCCGACAGCTCGAGCAGGCTTTCGAGCGAGCCGACCGTCTCGTCGATCCCAGCTCCCGGGTCACCGATCCGGGCGTAGCGCTCGGGCACCGTCCGGAGGGTCAGGCTGGCCGGGTCGATCGTGGCCACTTCGGCCCAGGTCAGCGGGGTCGATGCTCGGGCGTCGGGCCGGGGCCGGATCGAGTAGGCCGACGCGACGGTCCGGTCCTTGGCGTTCTGGTTGTAGTCGATGAACACGCCGTGGCGCTCTTCCTTCCACCACTTGGAAGTGGCCAGCTCGGGTGCCCGTTGCTCCACGTCGCGGGCGAGGGCCAGGGCGGCTCGTCGGACCTCCGGGAAGGTCCACTTGCGCTCGATCCGGACGTTGACGTGGATCCCCCGCGACCCGGACGTCTTGGGCCAGCCGACCAGGCCCAGGTCGGCCAGGGAATCGCGCACGACCAGGGCCACGTCCCGGATCTGGGGCCAGCCGACTCCGGGCACCGGGTCCAGGTCCACCCGCAGCTCGTCGGGGTGGTCCAGGTCGTCGGCCCGGATCGGGTGGGGGTTGAGGTCGATGCAACCCAGGTTGATGATCCAGGCCAGCTGGGCGGCGTCGCGGATCACGACCTCCGACGCCGTCCGCCCGGATGGGAACGACAGCTCCACGGTCTCGATCCAGTCCGGTCGCGACTCTGGCGCGCGTTTCTGGAAGAAGAACGGCCCCTCGGAACCGTTGACGTAGCGCTTGAGCGCCATCGGTCGTCCGCCCGCGCCGCGCAGCGCACCGTCGGCCACGGCCAGGTAATACCTGACCAGGTCCATCTTGGTCAGGCCCAGCCCGGCGAAGAAGACCTTGTCGGGGTTGGTGATTGTCACCTCCCGGCCCGCAACCTCCAGGACCTCCGATGGGCTTGCCATGGCTGAACGATAGCGCGCCGCCCGCGCGCATACTGCCCACAGCAATCCACGGGCCAGCGTCGGGCAAGCGTCGGGCAAGCGTCGATTCGCGGCCAGGCCGTTCGTTGTTGGAATGACGGGCGAGCACCCTGCCTGCCCGGCTGCGTCCCAGGAGGACCGAATGCGCTACCTGCTTCTCATCTACACCGCCGAACCCTCTGACACGTCCAACCCGGACGCGCTGATGGGCGAGCTGGACGACTACAACGCCTTCACCCAATGGACGATCGAGCGCGGCATGTTCAAGGCCGGCGAGGCGCTCCATCCGACGACCGCCGCCACCACGGTCCAGGTTCGCGATGGCCGGACGATCACGACCGACGGACCGTATGCCGAGACGAAGGAAGCCCTGGGTGGCTTCTACATGATCGAGGCCGCCGACCTCGACGAGGCCATCGATGCGGCGGCCCGGATCCCCGGTGCCCGGCACGGTTCCATCGAGGTCCGGCCCATCTACGACTTTCCGGCGGGCGACAGCACCGAGGCCGTTGGCGCAGCCGGCTGACCCGGCCGCCGTCGTCGAGCGCCTGTTCCGCGAGGAATCGGGCCGGACGGTCGCGACCCTGATCCGGGTCTTCGGTGACTTCGACATCGCCGAAGAGGCGGTCCAGGAGGCGTTCATCGTCGCCCTGGAGCGTTGGCCGCGAGACGGGGTGCCGCCCAACCCCGGCGCCTGGATCACGACGACGGCCCGCAACCGGGCGATCGACCGGCTGCGCCGGGCACGGGTGCTGGCGACGAAGACCGACGAGCTTGGACGGCTGGCGACGATCGATGCGGGGCTGCGGCCGGCTGAACTCACCGAGGAGGATGACGAAGTGGCGATTCAGGATGATCGGCTCCGGCTGATCTTTACCTGCTGCCACCCGGCGCTTGCCCTGGATGCCCAGATCGCCCTGACCCTGCGGACCCTGGGCGGCCTGGCCACGCCCGAGATTGCGCGCGCCTTCCTGGTTCCGGAGGCAACCCTGGCCCAGCGACTGGTCCGGGCCAAGCGCAAGATTCGGGAGGCCGGGATCCCCTACCGGGTGCCTCCGGACCACCTCCTGCCCGAGCGGCTCGAGGCGGTCCTGCGGGTCCTGTACCTCGTCTTCAATGAGGGCTATGCGGCCTCGGCCGGCGATGCCCTGGTCCGGCGCGAGCTCACTGCCGAGGCGATTCGCCTGGCCCGGGTCCTGGCCGGGCTGATGCCCGACGAGCCGGAGGTGCTCGGCCTGCTGGCCCTGATGCTTCTCCAGGACGCCCGGCGCGAGGCACGGGTTGGGCCTTCCGGCGACCTGATCCTGTTGGCTGACCAGGATCGCAGTCGCTGGGATCACGCCCGGATCGACGAGGGTGGCCGGCTGGTCGAGCGAGCGCTCCGGATGCAGCGCACGGGTCCATACCAGCTTCAAGCCGCGATTGCCGCAGTCCACGACGAAGCGGCCGACCCCGAGCGTACCGACTGGCGCGAGGTGGCGGGCCTGTACAGCCTGCTCGCCCAGATCGCGCCGTCGCCTGTCGTCGAGCTCAACCTGGCGGTGGCGATCGCCTTCGTCGACGGCCCGCTGGCCGGGCTCGCCCGGATCGACCGCCTCGTGGCGGCCGGCGAGCTGGACGACTATCCGTACCTGCACGCCGCTCGCGCCGATCTCCTGCGACGCCTGGATCGCCGGGTTGAAGCCGCGGCTGCCTATCGCCGCGCTGCGGACCTCGTGGGCAATACGGTTGAGCGGCGCTTCCTGGAACGACGCCTGCGCGAGGTCGCGCTGCCCGACTGAGGGTTGGGTGCCGCGGCCCGTGGGTCCCGCGGCGCGGCGCGGCCCTCGTACCGCGGCCCCTCGGCCCCTCGGCCCCTCGGCAGGGACGTGTACCCGGTACATCAATAGCGCGATTCCGGTTTGGTCTAGCTGCCTGGGCTGGGCGCTGTCGCCGAGTTTCGCGCCGATCTGAGCGTGGTTCGAGCCGAATCTCGTGATCGTGGCCACCGCGCCGGGCGCGGAATCGGTCCTGGAGCCTCCTTTCGAGCCCAAAATCGCCCGTTTGGTGTATGGAGTACACGGGCCGGCGAGACGGCCGGGCCGTCCGGTTGGACCGAGTCGCCACGCACGTCGAGCATCCGCTACGCTCAGCCTGATGTCCATCAGACACAAGGGTCGATTGGCGTGATCTGCACCAACTGCGGCACGGAGAATCGGGCGGGCCGTCGATTCTGCGCGAACTGCGCAGGTCCGCTGGCCGTTCTGTGCCCAGCCTGCGGAGCCGCAAACGAGCTCGGTGAGAACTTCTGCGGAGAATGCGCCGCGCCCCTTCCGGCCACGGCGAGCACCCAAACGGGCACGGACCACCCGGCCCAGCCCACAGCCCCGGGAACGGCCCGGGCCACGACCTCCGCCCCAGGACCAGTCGCCGAGCGCCGGCTCGTCTCCCTCCTGTTCGCGGACCTGGTGAGCTTCACCAGTTTCGCGGAAGGCCGCGATGCGGAAGAGGTCCGCGAGACCCTCTCGAACTATTTTGAGCTGGCCTCGGACGTGATCGGGCGCTACGGCGGGACCGTTGAGAAGTTCATCGGCGACGCGGTCATGGCTGTGTGGGGCGCACCCACCGCCCACGAGGATGATGCCGAGCGGGCCGTTCGGGCCGCGCTGGACTTGGTCGATCGGGTCAGGACCCTTGAACCGGGCATCGAGGCTCGGGCGGGGGTGCTCACGGGCGAGGCCGCAGTGACGATTGGCGCCACGAACCAGGGGATGGTCGCGGGCGATCTCGTCAATACCGCCAGTCGCCTCCAATCGGTCGCGCCGCCGGGCACGGTCCTCGTCGGGGAGGCAACCCATCGGGCCGCCTCGAAGGCGATCGCGTTCGAGGTGGCCGGCGAGCAGACGCTCAAGGGCAAGGTCAGCCCGGTCCCGGCCTGGCGCGCCCTGCGGGTGGTGGCCGAGGTCGGCGGTCGCAATCGGAGCGAGACGCTTGAGGCGCCCTTTGTCGGCCGCGATGACGACCTGCGCCTGCTCAAGGACCTCTTCCACGCGACTACCCGCGAGGGCCGCGGCCGGCTTGTCAGCGTCATCGGGCCAGCTGGCATCGGCAAGACCCGGCTTGCCTGGGAGTACCTCAAGTACCTCGATGGCCTGGCCGACACCGTCTGGTTCCACGAGGGCCGCAGCCCCGCCTACGGGGACGGCGTGACCTTCTGGGCTCTCGGCGAGATGGTCCGTGCCAGAGCCGGGCTGCTGGCAACCGATGATGAGGCGACGACCAGGATCCAGATTGCGGCGACGCTCGCCGAACATGTTCACGACCCAGACGAGCGACGCTGGATCGAGCCGTTGCTGGCTCTGCTCGGCCTGGAGACCGGAATTGGCTCGGACCAGCTCTTCGGGGCGTGGCGAACGTTCTTCGGACGGCTGGCCGCCTCGGCCCCGGTTGTCCTGGTCTTCGAGGACTTCCATTTCGCCGATTCGGGCCTCGTCGACTTCGTCGACCAGCTCCTTGAGTGGTCAAGGAACGTGCCGATCTACGTCGTCACCCTGGCGCGCCCAGAGTTCCTCGAAAAGCAGCCTGGCTGGGGCGCCGCCAAGCGCAACTTCACCTCGCTCTACCTGGAGCCCCTGACCGAGGCGGCGATGAGTGAGCTCCTGACCGGCCTCGTGCCGGGCTTACCGAAGGCCGCCCAGAGGGCAATCGTCGCCCGCGCCGATGGCGTGCCCCTGTACGCGGTCGAGACGGTCCGGATGCTGCTTGCCCAGGGCAAGCTCGTGCTGGACGGCGCGAGCTATCGGCCCAGCGGTGACCTGACGGACCTGGCCGTCCCCGAGACCCTGACCGCCCTCATCGCCAGCCGCCTGGACGCGCTGCCTCCGGATGAACGCACCCTGGTGGCGGATGCCGCAGCCCTCGGCCAGAGCTTCACCGTGGCGGGCCTGGCGGCCGTCTCGGGCCTATCCCAGGCCGTGCTCGGGCCGCGCATCCTCAGCCTCGTCCGGCGCGAACTGATTGCCCTCGACGCCGATCCCCGCTCACCTGAGCGCGGCCAGTTCGTGTTCGTCCAGGCCCTGATCCGGGAGGTGGCCTACAACACGCTCGCGAAGGTCGAGCGCAAAGTCCGCCACCTCGCGGCTGCGCGCTACTTCGAGGCGCTGTTCGACGACCAGCTGGCCGGCGCGCTCGCCGCCCAGTACCTCGCCGCCTATCGGAACGCCCGCGAGGGCGCGGAATCCATCGCGCTCGCGGCCCAGGCCCGGATCGCCCTGCGGGCAGCCGGCGAACGAGCGGCGGCAATGGGTGCGCCGGGCCAGGCGCTCGTGTTCTTCCGCGATGCACTCGGGGTCAGCTCGGATCCGCTCGAGCGGGCCGCCCTGCTGGAGCAGTCGGGGACGGCCGCCCGGATCGCCGCTCGGCATGACGACGCGGAACTGCTCTGGAACGAGGCGATCGAGGCGTACCGGGGGCTCGGGTTGCGCAGTGCAACAGCCCGGGCGTACTCGGGCCTCGCACGGGCAATGATGGGGCGGTACCGCTTTGACGCGGCAATCACCGCGCTGGAGCCGGCCGCCGTAGAGTTCGCGGACCTTGGCGACGATGCAGGTCTGGCGGCCCTGCTCGGTCAGCTCGCCCGCTTCAAGATGCTTCATCAGTCCGATCCCGCGGGCACGATTGCGACCGCTGACCGGGCCCTGGTCATCGCTGAGCGGCTCGACCTGATCGACATCGTGGCCGACACCCTGGTCACCCGCGGCGTCGCCCTGTACAACGACGGCCGCGCCTACGAGGGCATCGGCGAACTGGAGACCGGTTTGCGCCTGGCCGTCGAGCATGGCCTCACCGGGACGGAGCTGCGAGCGCGCACGAACCTCGGGTCACCCCTCTTTGACCGCGACCCGCGAGCGCAGTTCGAGGTCTCCCGAATCGGCTTTGAGCTCTCCCGTCGAATTGGCTACCGCCAGAATGCCGTCCTGTTGTTGGTCAATGCCGCCAATGGCGCGTTCGAAATTGGCGAATGGGCGTGGGCGATCCGCGAGCTCGACGCTGCCCTGGAAGTCGAAGGCCTCGATGAACGGATGGGGATCCTGACTTTTCGCGGGGAGCTGCTGGTCGACCAGGCCCAGCCGCTGGACGCCCTCATCGCCGAGCTGCGCCCGTGGTTGGAGGCGAGCGATGGTGATGACCTGTTGTTGGCGTCGTCACTGAGTGCGCTGCGCAGCCTCGAGGCCCGACATCGGCACGACTTTGGGCGAGCCGCCTCCGAGGCCGTCGCGACCTCACGCATCGACCCGCACAACACGAACGCCCTGCTCGTCGAGGCGATGCTCTACGCCCTGCTCGACCAAAACCGGCAGCTACTGCTCGAGGCGATCGCCGGCATTCCCGAGGTTGGCTCGCACGGTGCGGTGAGCAAGCTGGGACGCCAGGTCGGCGTGGCCGGGCTGGCCATCCTGGACGGGGAAATCGAGGCCGGTCGGGCAGGTCTACACGCGGCCTACGCGGGCTTCCGGGATCTTGGCGTCGTGCGCAAGCAGGCCCAGACCGGCACGTTGCTGGCAACCCTCATCGGCCCTGATGAACCCCAGACCGGGGCGCTCATCGAGGAATCGCGGCAGATCTGGGAGCGACTCGGAGCCCGCCTGTGGCTGGACGTGCTCGACGCTGCCGAACAGCGCGCCAAGGCACCTCACGGCGTCAGCGACAAGGTGACCCAGGGGGCCTCTGGGCATCCCTCGCCAGTACTCGGCTCAGGTATCAGCGAACTGACCTGACTTCGCCTCGGTCTCAAGGAGCCGCGGCGCCGCGGCGCGGTGCGGCCCTCGTACCGCGGCGTCGGGGCCCGCGGCAGGGCAGGGGCCCGAAGCGCGGCAAGGACGTGTACCCGGTACATCAAAAAGCGCGATTCCGGTTTGGTCTAGCTGCCTGGGCTGGGCGCTGTCGCCGAGTTTCGCGCCGATCTGAGCGTGGTTCGAGCCGAATCTCGTGATCGTGGCCACCGCGCCGGGCGCGGAATCGATCCTGGAGCCTCATTTCGAGCCCAAAATCGCCCGTTTGTTGCATGGGGTACACGGCCGGGCGAGCAGGTGGGCCGGTGGGCGAGCCGGCGGGCGGGCGAGCCGCCAGGCGAGCGAGCGAGCGAGCCGGCGGGCGGGCGAGCCGCCAGGGCGAGAGTCAGGCCCCGAGTGCGCGCTTGGCCTGCTCGAACTCGTCCCTGGTGATCTCGCCTCGATCGAGGCGAACCTTCAGGGTTTCGAGCCCGAACGAGGCTTCGAGCCGGGGGCGGGGCCCGAACATCGCCCTCGTCCCACGCGTGATCACGAAGAACAGAGCGAAGACGACGCTGAAAAGGACGATCAACGTGATCAGCAGTGACCAGATGGCCATTTCTCGAACCTCCCTTTGCGACTGGTCTGAAGCCTCGTGTCTTGCCACCTGGCGGTCAAGGGCCAACCGGCGCGCGGCCCCGCGGGTCCCGCGGACTTACCCCGGCGCGCGGCCCTTCGGCCGGGACGTGTACCCGGTACCTCAAAACCGCGATTCGGGCTCGGTCTCGCTGTCTGGGCTGGGTGCTATCGAGCAGTTTCGCGCCGAGCTGAGCGTGGATCGAGCGGAATCTCGTGATCGTAGGCACCGCGCCGGGCGCTGAATCGGTCGTGGACCGACGTTTCGAGCCCGAAATCGCCCGTTTGATGCATGGAGTACAC
>JBBRIV010000115.1:0-8622 GCA_038220425.1 Candidatus Limnocylindrales bacterium | reverse complement strand
CGGGACATCGGTCCCAGGCCGCACCGGGACGATCGTACCGGTACCCGGGCACTGTCGTCCGTAGCGAGGCAACTGTCCAGTGGCCGGAGGCTCGAACGGTTGCCTCCGGGCACCGCGACTGTTGGTGGCTCGACTCAGCGGGTCTCCCAGCGGCCCAGGTCGGGTGCCTCGCCGAGATAGACGTCGGTCAGGCCGGCGATGCGCATGCCCGGGGCCCCCTTCTGGAGCGAAGTGACGGCCCAGGGGACCGTCGGGAGGATGAAACCTGGATGAAAGCTGTTGTGAGCGCCGTCGCGAGCGGGGTCGAGGCTTCGGCCGGCCCGTCGCGTCGGTGTGCAGATCGCGAATGCCGGGACATCGGTCCCAGGCCGCACCGGGACGATCGTACCGGTACCCGGGCACTGTCGCCCGTAGCGAGGCAACTGTCCAGTGGCCGGAGGCTCGAACGGTTGCCTCCGGGCACCGCCACTGTTGCTGACTCGACTCAGCGCGTCTCCCAGCGACCCAGATCCGGTGCCCGGCCGAGGTAGCCGTCGGTCAGGCCGGCGATTCGCACGCCCCGGTCGATGGCCGGCGACCCAGGCTGGAGACGATCCACGGGCCCCGACCCCAGGCTGAATTGGGGGTCCAGGTTGCGGCCCGTCTGCTCGAATCCGGTCCACACCCGGAAGGTCGCCAAACTGGCCGTGGAGCCCCGCCCGTCGACCCAGGCGATCGACCGGCCGGCCCGGTTCCAGACCAGGTTTCGGTCAATCCGGACCGTTCCGGGGACGTGCGACAGGTGATAGATGGGGGCGCTGTCGGAGACCAGGATGTTGTTCGTGACCAGCAGGCCGTCGACCGAGCCAAGGTACAGGTTGCCCGGGTCCTGGACCACTGAGATGGCCGAAACGTCGAACCCGTCGAGGGTGTTGTTGGCGATCAGGCTGGCGCTGGCGCAGGCCACGATGAGGCCCCTCGACCAGCCCCGCAGCGAGGAAGCGGCGTAGGCCAGGTTGCGAACGAACTGAAGCCGGGCACAGGGCAGGCCGCTCGTGCCGGTCTCGAGGACGTCCTTGTTGTCCCAGGCGACGTTGTCCCGGATCGTGACATCGCTGGCGCCGTACACCTCGAACGCTCCACCGTCCTGGCCGTAGTCGAAGCTGGCCGCCCGGTTGCCCCAGACCTGGTTGCCGCTGGGCAGGCTGGGACCTGTCGTCTTGAGGAAGACGATGCCCACCGCGCCATGGTCGTCGCCGTAAACGTTGGCCGTGTTGACGATCATCCGGTCGTTGTCGTGGACCAGGTTGTCGGCGACGACCACGCCGTCTGCGGCATACGAGACCTGGATCCCGGTGTCATTGCCAAAGACATCGTTGCCGGCAATCCGGACCTGGGTGGAGTTCCAGGTCCGGACTCCATAGCTCCGGTTATTGCGGAGGACGTCGTCTTCGATCCGGACGTTCCGGCTTGACGCGACCAGCACGCCCGACCCGCCAACCTCGGGGGCATCGCGCACGATCAGGTGGCGGAGGGCGCCGGAGCTGACCCCCACGAACCGGACCACGTCCCGGGCGCCACCCCGGATTGCGGCCACCTCACCCGGAAATCCACTGAGGACCAGGCCGGATCGCCGAATGGTCAGGCCGCCCGGGTAGGTGCCGGCGCGCAGGTAGATGGTCGCCGGGCCGTGATCGAGCGCGTACTGGACCGTCCGCCACGGGGCCCGCAGCGAACCCGGGCCGGCATCGCTGCCGGTTGGCGACACGAAACGGTCAGTTGTGGCGAAGGCCGCCGCCACCAGGACGGGTTGATCGTGGCGGACGCCCGGCTGGGCCGCGCCGATGATGCCGAGGGCAATGAGTCCGCTCAGCGCGCCGGCGGCAAGGCCGCGGCTGCGCCGGTGGGCCTGGATGAAGGCTTCCATGGGTTGCTCCGAGGCAGGGCAGGCAATTGGCCTGCTGGTCCACCGGCGGAAGAACCGAGACTAGGCCGGCCTGCTTACCCGCGGCTAATCGGCGACTTCGCCGGGGCTTGCCGGGCCCTACATGGGCGACAAAACTCAGGCAACAGGGTGGCAAACACCTGCCGGGCCGCCAGCTCGTGGGTTCCTGCCAGGCGACAAAAGCGACAGGACCCGAGCCGGCTTCGACCTGCACCGTTTCAATGCCGGTCGGGATCGCCCTCCAGCCCAGGGGCCCAGCTCGAATTCGGCGCCACGACCCGGCAGCCGGAACTGGATCGCGGAGTGGCGCCGAAATCTGGGCCGTTTGTCGCCTGCCGGGAACGCTCCGAATTGCCCAGGAACACCAGCCGGACAGCGTCACGCCGGGCGTTGCCCAGTCGTTTCATCGGGGCAGGGGTCGACCCGACCGCTGTTTCCGGACGAAGGCCGTCCCGGTCCCATCGGCAGGACCGGACCGTACGTCCCCCGGACTCCACCAGCCCACAACCCAGGTCACCGGACAACAGCGGCCCAGGTCGCGGAACGTTGCGCCGGTGCACCGGGGGATCGGTTACAAAGTCGGTTCAAGCCTTGACGCTCCCGTACCTTGGTACTAGTTTCAAGTCCTGCCCATCACTCCGGTCCGGTCGGATCTTTCGTCTTTCATCACAGCCGACCGCTCGGAGAAATTTCATCTCACTCGGGGACACAACATGCCCACTATCTCCGTGATCGTTCCTGCCATGAACGAGGCCCAGAATCTGGCCCACGTTCTGCCGCGCATCCCGCGCGGGGTCCATGAAGTGATCCTCGTTGACGGTCATTCCATCGACGACACCATCGCCGTCGCCCAGCGCCTTCTGCCCGGAATCCGGATCGTCCAGCAGGAAGGCCGGGGCAAGGGCGCGGCCCTCCGAACCGGCTTTGCGGCCGCGACCGGCGACATCATCGTGATGATTGATGCCGACGGATCCACCGCCCCAGAGGAGATCCCGGCCTACGTCCGGGCCCTGACCGATGGCGCCGACTACGCCAAGGGATCGCGCTTCCTGACCGGCGGCGGGACGTCCGACATGCCCATCCATCGGCGCCTTGGCAACCTGACCTTCGTGTACCTGGTCCGCCTGTTCTTCGGCGGCAAGTACACCGACCTGTGCTACGGCTACAACGCCTTCTGGACCCGGGTCGTGCCGATGCTCGAGCTGGACACGGATGGCTTCGAGATCGAAACCGAGATGAACATCCGGGTCCTCCGACGTGGCCTGAAGGTCGCCGAGGTGCCCAGCTTCGAGTCCGAGCGGGTCTACGGTGTCGGGCGCCTGCGCACGATCCCGGACGGCTGGCGCGTCCTCAAGACCATCTTCCGGGAGCGTTTCCAGACCCGGCTCGGACCGGTGGTCCGGCCCGTTCCCGCCGCCCTCGCGGGCGTCGGCGCGCCGGTCATGGCCGAACGATCGGCCCGCTTTCCGACCGCCTTTGAGATCATCCGGGGCGAAGTGGCTCCGGAAATCCAGGCCCTGGCCGAGCAGCACGACCCACACGGCACACCGGTCGCCGCCGGCGAGTAAGCCCGGCCCGCCCAAGCGCGAGGGTCTCCAGGGGGAACCCTCGCACCAGATCTGCGACTACCACCGGAGGATCGGGACCCCAGCCCGATCCTCCGGTTTCACGTTTCGGCCCAATGAATGTGTTGCCTGCCAACAACGCAATTCACTGGCATACTTCCTACCCAGCGGCCCCGCATCGTCACCCCAGGCCGATTGCGCGCAGCCGTCCTCCAGCGTTCCCGCGGCCTCATCGACGTGGGTTCTGGTAGAGAGGAGCGACCAGTGTCGTTGGTTCCCAGAGGCGCCCAGAGGGCGTCAGTCCACAGGAGCCGATCAGTCGGCCTCCGATCCGTACTGGCAGTTGCCCTGCTGGCCGGTCCCGCGCTTCTCGCCGGACCAGCCCTTGCAACCGCCGCAGTTCTTGCTCCGGTTGCCAACACCGGACCAGGGGTGGCCGGGACCGCCACTCAGGGTGCCACGGACAGTTCCGTCGGCCAGACGACTACCATCCCCGCGTCCCCGTACCGACCCGCAAACCTCGCCGCCGGTGCCAGCTCGAGTAACCTCAGCCCTCTCGTCACGCCCCCTGCGGGCTCATTCGTCGCGACCAGCGGCAACGACGCGAACCCGGGAACGTTCGCCAAGCCGTGGCGCTCCGTGCAGCACGCAGCCAACGTCGCGAATGGGTCGGTCTGGCTCCGGTCGGGCACCTACTCGGGGAACATCCTGGTGACTCGTTCGGGGATCACCTTCTCGGCGTATCCCGGTGAGCTGGCGATCGTCAATGGTGGGGCCTACGGCTTCCGCTTCTACAAGGTCAGCAGCGGTGCCCTGCGCTACCTGACTGTCCAGAATGCCAGCTCCAACATGGGTGGCGGCGTGCTGATCGACACCAGCTCGAACGTGACCGTCGCCAACAGCGTCATCCACAACAACAAGAACTACGGGGTGCGGACGCAGTACTCCACGAACTCGATCATCCGGGACAGCCACATCTACAAGAACCAGGAAGGGATCAGGGTCGCCTACAACGCGGGCGGCACCCAGATCCTGAACAACCAGATCTACTCCCAGGACACGATGTTCAACGACGCCGTCAAGGATTCGGGCGGTGGGGTCGGGATCGTCTTCCTGAAGTCAACCGGCAAAGTCCTGGCCAGTGGCAACCAGCTCTGGCTCAACCGGGCCAAGAGCCGCTGGTACGGCTACGACGGAGGCGCCTTCGAAATCTACGGCGCGTCCGACGTGACGATCACCGGCAACATCGCCTGGAACAACAAGGACGTGCTGGAAACGGGCACGAGCGGCCTGCCCTGCAACAACATCACGTTCACCCGGAACATCGGCTATGCCGCTTCGACGGCCAAGGGTTACGCCCGGGGCTTGATCATCGCCTGCGCCAGCAACTCGCTGTTCGCCAACAACACCCTCGACGGCTTCGACGTATCGGACGTGTCCGTGGTCGACAAGCCCGGCTACAAGTTCCAGGGCTCGCTCACGGGCCTCAAGGTTGAGAACAACATCCTGCGCACGAACGGCACCGGAGTCTTCTACTTCGACCATCTGCCGTCGAGCGTCGTGATCGACTACAACCTGATCTGGAACCAGTCCGGCGGGTCCCTGGTCTACATCGTGGGCAAGGGCAGCACGTCGAGCTTCGCCACCCTGAAGTCATGGATCGGGCGGATGTCCCACGGCATCCAGGCCGACACCAAGTTCTACAACGGCACCACCCACGACTACCGGCTGCTGGTGGGCTCGCCCGCCGTCAACAAGGCGGCCCGGCTTGGGACGGAGACGACCCCATTCGTGGGCCTCGCTCCGGACATCGGTCGCTGGGAGATGCGCTGACGTTCAGCCTCCTCCACCCGGGCGGTTAACCGCCGCGCGGCGGTCGAACGCTCGAACACAACGGCCCGGTCCCTCCACGGGACCGGGCCGTTGTGATTCCCGGGGCTACGAGATGGCCGTGCCGGGGACCGCTTCGTGGACGGTGACGGCGGCCAGGCCGCGCTCGGCCAGGGCTGCCTGCAGCTGGGCCGGCGTCCCGCTCAGGGCCGGGAACGTGCCGTAGTGGATGGGCAGGACGTCCTGGACACCCAGCAGCTCGACGGCCAGGGCGGCCTGGCGGGGCCCCATCGTGTAGTGCCCGCCAATGGGCAGCATCGCCAGGTCGGGTTTGTGCAGGTCGCGGATCAGGGCCATGTCGCCGAACACGTCGGTGTCGCCGGCGTGATAGATCCGATAGCCGTTCTCGAGCTCCACCACGAAACCAGCCGGCTCACCCAGGTAGAGCGGGACCCCGCCGTCGGCATTCCAGTCGCCGGCCGAGTGATCGGCCCGGGTCATCGTGACCTTGAGGCCGGCCATCTCGACCGTGCCGCCCTTGTTCATGCCGGTGACCTGGTCGCCGCCACCGGGCAGCTGCCGGGCCAGCCACTGGCTCAGCTCGTGGATGGCCGGCCAGGCCGGCCGCAGGCGGCTGGCCAGCCGCAAGGCATCGCCCAGGTGATCGCCGTGGCCGTGGGTCACCAGGAGCAGGTCGCAGGTGCTGACATCGGCGGCCGCCTTTGGGCTGAGCGGATTGCCGAACCATGGGTCGAACAGGATGGTCTTGCCGCCCGGCGTCACGACCTCGACGCAGGCATGTCCATACCAGGTGATCTGCGTGTTGCGATCCAGTCCCATCAGGTACCTCCGTCGGTCCATCGTACACTCGAACGGTGCCAGCCCAACGGATCGCGGAGAACCTCGCCTTCATCAACTGGACGCTCCTGACGGCCCTCGCCGTGGGTGCCTTCGGGGCAGTGGTCCTGATGCACCTGCGGACGGGCGCGACCCGCGGCTTCCTTGGCTTCAGCGCCCTGTGCGCGGCTGGCTTCGGGCTCCTTGCCCATCTCAGCGACAGTGCCCTTGTCCAGGCCGCCGCAGCCCCCGGGTCGACGGTGACCATCGACCCCAGCTGGACCGCCCCGCGCGACGGTGCGCTGGTCGCGTTCAGCCTGCTGGCCCTGGTCTATGCCCTCGTTCTCAACCGACGCCTGGCCCCGTTTGTGGCCGGCGGCGGCCTGCTGGCCGGGGTGGCCGGTCTGGCCTTTGGGGCGCTGGCCTGGGGTGGCAGCCCGGTCGGGAGCGGGGTGGCCTTTGGGCAGGAGCTCCTCCTGGCAGCCGCGACCGGGGGCGTTTTCGTGGCCATGATCCTGGGCCACTGGTACCTCGTCACGCCCAAGCTGCCCGAGGCTCCATTGATCCTGCTCAGCCGGGTGCTGTTCGGGCTGATCATTGCCCAGGTGGTCCTGTTCGGGGCGTCGATGCTGCTCGGGGCGGGCGGGGGCGGGGGCCCATTCTCAGCGCTGACCGGACCGTGGGCGCAGTTCGTCTGGCTGCGCCTGCTGGTTGGCCTGATCTTCCCGCTGATCGTCTCGTGGGCCGCGATCCAGACGGCCCGCTCGCGCTCCATGGAGTCGGCGACGGGATTGCTGTATATCAACGTTGGCTCGATTGCCGCCGGAACGATCCTGGCAGCGGGCCTCTATTTCGGAGCCGGACTGGTCGCATGAGGGTCATTGGATGAGCACATCGGACGGCTACGTCCCAGGGCGGATCGAACGCGACTACATCGAGTCGATCGGCCAGCCGCTCCAGCCGGCCCTGCTGGCCATCGAGCGGGCGGCCGAGCCCGACGGGATCCCGATCCTCGACCGGGCCGGTGGGCGGGTCCTCGCGGCGCTGGCCACAGATCGCCGGCGGATCGTGGAGGTGGGCACGGCGTTTGGCTACTCGACCCTGTGGATGGCCCTGGCCCAGCCCGCCGACGGCACCATCGTGACCCTCGATCCGGACCAGTCCCGGACCGACCAGGCTCGCGGCTGGTGGCGCCGGGCCGGGATCCCCGATGCCCGGATCCAGGTGATCAACCGGCCGGCCCTGGAGGCCTTCGCAGCCGGTTCGGCCGAACCGGCCCTGGCCGGACCATTCGACCTGCTGTTCATCGACGCCCTCAAGCCCGAGTACGGCGCCTACCTGGCGGCCCTCCGGCCGCGCCTGGCCGCCGGCGCCCTGATCGTCGCCGACAACGTCCTGTGGAGCGGTGCCGTGTCCGACCCCACGTCCAGCCGCCAGCACGCGGCGGAGCTGCGTGCGTTCAACGCCGCCGTCCTGGCCGATCCGGGCCTGGCCGCCACGATCCTGCCGGTCGGCGACGGCCTGCTCGTCGCCACGGTCCGGGCCTGAGCGCGCGAGCCCATGGACATGAGCCTGAAGGCGTGAGCCGGGTCCGGGTTCGCCTGTTCGCAGTCCAGCGCGAGCTGGCCGGCACCCGCCAGGTGGAGCTGGAGCTGCCCGATGGTGCCTCGATCGAGGCGGCCTGGCTGGCCTTGGTCGACGTCCACCCTGCCCTGGCCACCGGGCGGGCGGCCGTGCGCTTCGCCCGGAACGGTGTCTATGCCGACGCGACCGAGGTCCTGGGTGACGGCGATGAGCTGGCCTGCATTCCGCCGGTGAGCGGCGGCGCGAAGGGCGCTGAGCCGCTCCGGATCATCGAGCTCCGATTCGAGCCCTTCGGGCTGGAGATCCTGGCCGAGCTGGGCGATCGCCTGGCCACCGACACCGACGGCGCCCTGTGCGGCTTCATCGGGCGGACCCGCTCGAGCACCGGGACGCCCGCCCCGGGCCAGGAAGCCGCGGCGGCCCGGCACGCCGGCCGGCTGGTCGAGGCGCTCGACTACGAAGCCCACGAAACGATGACCGGCCAGGTCCTGGACCAGATTGCCGATGAGATCGGAGACCGTTTCGGGGTCCGTCGGCTGGCCATCGTCCATCGCCTGGGAGCCGTCCCGCTGGGCGCGGTGAGCGTGGCCGTGGTGACCGTCGCGGCCCATCGTGACCCGGCGTTCGAGGCAGCCCGCTATGCGATCGACGAGCTCAAGGCCCGGGCCCCCATCTGGAAGGCCGAGCAGTTCGCCGACGGTCATGTCTGGATCGGCAGCCCAGCCCGCTCGGGCCCACCAGGGGAGGTCAGGTGAAGGTCTACATCAGTGTCGACATGGAAGGGATCGCCGGGATCAGCCACCCCGGACCAACGGATCGACGCGATTCGGCGTACCCGGCGGCTGTGGTCCTGATGGTCGGCGAGGCCAATGCCGCGATCGA
>JBBRIV010000114.1:0-8724 GCA_038220425.1 Candidatus Limnocylindrales bacterium | reverse complement strand
AACAGTCAGGGCTGCATCAGCCTCGGCCCCGACGACACGCAGGCCGGCAACGTGGAGGTCGGCCAGGGCCCCGGCCAGGTCATCGACCGGGGCCAGCAGGAGATGTTCGACGGCGCCGGCCGAGGCCTTGACCGCAGCCGGGCTGAGGGGCGCCTGGCGGCGAGTCGGGAAGATGACGCCGTGGGCGCCGGCGGCCTCCGCACTGCGCAGCAGGGTGCCCACGTTCTGGGGGTCCTCGAGCGAGTCGAGGATCAGGACGAAGGGTGGTTCGCCGCGCTCGATGGCTCGGGCCAGGATCTCGGTCACGCTCGAGTAGCGCCGGGGCGCGACGACGAGGGCGATACCCTGGTGGCCGTCGAAGCCGGTCAGGGCGTTGAGCGAGCCGCCTTCCACCTCGACAATCGGGATTCGCAGGCTCGTTGCGTGCAGGACGAGCTTTTCCAGGGCGCCGCGGCGCTGGGGGACCACTAACAGCCGGCGGGCTTCCCGGCGGGCCACGAAGGCCTCCTCGACCGGCCGCCGGCCGGCCACGATCTCGTCACCCGCTTCGACCAGGCTGGCCTCGGCCGGCTCGAGTCCGGGCCGGTTGAACGACATCGGACGCGGAAAGTCGGGGCGGCGATCGTCCGGGCGGCGGTAGTCCGGACGCTGGCCGAACGAGCGCGGGCCGCGATCGGGACCGCGCTCTGGACCAGATGGCCGGCCACGCTCGGGCCCGGCAGGTTCAAATGGCCGCTCGGGCGGACGCCCGGCGGGTCGGTTGAACGGCCGGGCAGGCGGGCGGGACTCGAATGCGCCCGGCCGGGGCCGGTCATCAAAGCGCGGCGGACCCGATGGCCGCGGCGCGAAGTTGCCGGGCCGCGGCCGGTCACCGAACGGCGGCCGAGGGCTGAACTCGCGCCGGGGCTCCTGGTCACGCCTGGTATCCTGGTCACGTCGCGGATCCTGGAAGCCGAACCCGGAACGCTCGGGCGGCGGGCCATCGAAGCGCGGGCGGTCGCTGCCCGGTCGAGGTCCATCAAATCGGGGCCGGTCGCCGCCGGGTCGCGGGCCCTCGAACCGAGGCCGATCAAAGCGTGGCCGGTCGCCCGTGGGACGGCCGGAGCCGGCACGGCCGGAGCCGGGTCGATCGCCGGACGGGCGGTCGCCCGATGGCCGGTCGTCGGGGCCGCGCGGGATTCTGCTGTCGGGGCCAAAGCCGGCGCCGGCCGGCCGCGGTCGAGGGCCGCTGCCCGTGCGCTGCCCGCCGGGTCGCTGGCCACTGGGGCGCTGGCTGAGCGGGCGCGGCGATCCAGTTCCGGTCGGCCGGAACGAACTGGTCGTGGGTCGTGGTCGATCCGGCTTGACCCGCTTGGGGCGGGCCTTCGGGCTCTCGCCGTCAGCCATGGAATTCCTCCAGTCGACGCCAGCGCTGGCCGTCGCGCGTGTCCTCGACGACGATCCCATGCTGGGCAAGCTCATCGCGGAGGCGGTCCGATTCCGCCCAGTTCCGCGCGGTTCGCGCGGCGGCGCGTGCCTCGAGGAGCGACTCCTGGTCGGGCGCGAGACCGTCATCGACGGAATCCGGCCCGATCCCGAGGACGCGGTCGAGATCGTGCAGGAAGGATGTCACGATTCCGGCGTCCGTGGTGGACAGGGTCCGAGCGTCGATCCGGCGGTTGACCTCGCGGATGAAATCGAACAGGACGGCCAGGGCCGGCGCAATGTTGAGGTCGTCGTCGAGGGCCGCCTCGAAGCCCGCCCGGGTGCCGTCCACCAGCTCGGCCAGGCGCGGGTCATCGGGCCCATCCTGGCGATAGGCGGCCAGGGCCACGAGCAGCGCGTCGAGTCGCTCGATGGCCGACCCGGCGGCGGTCAGCGAGGCGTCCTGGTAGTTGACGGCTGCCCGGTAGTGGACGGCGATCAGCACATAGCGCAAGGCCCGCGCCGAGACGCCGCGCTCGAGGAGCGTGCTCACCCGCTCGATGTTGCCAACCGACCGGGCCATCTTCGAACCGGCCATCTGGAGATGCGCACAGTGCAGCCAGGTCTGGACGAAGGGCAGGCCGGTGGCGGCCTCGCTCTGGGCCAGCTCGTCTTCGTGGTGGGGGAAGATCAGGTCGACCGCTCCTGTGTGGATGTCGAACGACGGCCCAAGGTGCTTCATGCTCATGGCCGAGCATTCAATGTGCCAGCCCGGGCGGCCCTCGCCGACGGGCGTGCTGAACGACGGCTCCCCCGGCTTTGGTCCCTTCCACAGGGCAAAGTCGCGGACGTCATCCTTGGCGTATTCGTCGGCCTCCACGCGCTCGCCCACCCGGAGCTGGTCGGGGTCCAGCCGGGCGAGGCGGCCATAGGCCGGCCACGAGGCGATCCGGAAGAAGATCGAGCCGTCGTCGGTGCGGTACGCATGGCCGCCGTCGATCAGCTTGGCGATCAGGGCGCTGATCTCGGGGATGTGCTCGGTTGCCCGGGGCAGCACCTGGGGCGAGGACATCCGGAGCGCGGCAGCGTCGGCCAGGAACTGCTCCGTCCAACGCTGGGCAAGCTCGTTGATCGTGATTCCCTGGGCTGCTGCCCCACGAATGATCTTGTCGTCGATGTCGGTGATGTTCATGACCCAGGTCACCCGCAACCCGCGGTAGCGCAGGTAGCGCACGAGCAGGTCGGCAAACAGGAATGAGCGGAAGTTGCCGATGTGGGCCGGCCCATACACGGTCGGGCCACATGAGTAGATCCGGACGTGACCCGGTTCGAGCGGAATGAGCTCGCGCTGCTGGCCGCTGAGCGTGTCAAGGAGACGGATGGTCACCGCGGCCCTTCCACGACGGCGACGGCCGAGGCACTGATCCCCCGGCCGGCGCCCTCCCAGCCCTCGAGATTGCCGCTGGACGCCTTGACGTTGACCCGCTCGGGGGCCAGCCCCAGCAGGTCTGCGATGGCCGAGCGCATGTCGTCCAGCCGGCCGGCCAGGCGCGGCCGCGCGGCGACGATCGTGAGGTCCACCGACGAAGGCCTGTAGCCCGCGCCGACCAGCCGAGCGACGACCGCACCGAGCAGGTCCGCGCTGGCGATCCCGGCCGGCGTCTCCGGCCCGGCCGGGAACCGGCGGCCCAGGTCGCCCAGCCCGGCGGCCCCGAGCAGGGCGTCGGCCACGGCGTGGAGGACCACGTCGCCATCGGAATGGCCGTGCAGGCGCGGGGCGCCGTCGATCGTGATCCCGCCCAGCCTGAGCGGCTCGCCCGGACCAAACGGATGACCGTCGGTGCCAAAGCCCACCCGGATCCCGACGGCCGGCGACGCACTCGACCCGGCCAGGGCCGCCTGTGCCCGGACCAGGTCCTGGGGCACGGTCACCTTGAGGTTCATCGGGTCTCCGGGCACGGCATGGACCGGGATTCTACAGGCCTCCAGGAGGGCGGCTTCGTCGGTGAAGGTCCGCGGGCCGTCCGGCGGAAACGCAGCGTAGGCCTGTTCGAGGAGCCCCCGGCGAACACCCTGGGGCGTCTGGGCCGTACCCAGGGTGGCTCGATCCAGGGTCTCCACGACCAGCCCGTCGGCGACCCGCTTGACTGTCTCGGCCAGGTCCAGGACCGGGATGGCGGCACCGTGCTCCAGGGTGGCCGCGGCAATCGCACCAATCAGCGCGGCCGAGACAAGCGGGCGGGCGCCGTCCTGGACCAGGATCAGTCGATCGGGATCTGCACCGCCCGGTTCGTGGGCCAGCCGGGCAACGCCGGCCGCGACCGATTCCTGGCGGCGCCCGCCCCCTGCGACCACGTCGAGTACGGCCGGCGGCAACCACTCGGCCGCGGCAATCGCCGCCCGGCGATCGGGCGCGGTGACGACCACGATCCGGCCGATCTCGGGAGCTGCGGCCAGCCGTTCGAGGGTCCAAGCCAGGAGGGGCCGGCCGCCGATCGGCGCCGCCAGCTTGTCGATGCCGGCCATCCGGCTGCTGCCTCCCGCGGCCACGACCACGGCGTCCACGGTACCGCCCGCGGCGGCGCCGGTCACTCCGTCCGAGGCTGGGCGAAGATCATCCGCCCGGCCACCGTCTGGAGGACACGGGTCACCGTCACCTCAAGCTCGCGATCGATGAACCGGGCGCCGCCCTCGACCACGATCATCGTGCCGTCATCGAGGAAGCCCACGCCCTGGCCGGCTTCCTTGCCGTCCTGGATGACCTTGACCCGAAGCTCTTCGCCGGGCAGGACCGCCGGCTTGACCGCGTTGGCCAGCGAGTTGATGTTGAGGACGCGCAGGCCCTGCAGCTCGGCCACCCGGTTCAGGTTGAAGTCGTTGGTCAGGATCGCCTCGCTATAACGCTTGGCCAGGGCGACCAGCTTGGCGTCGACTTCACTGACGTCGCGCACCTCGTCCTCGACGATTTCGACCGGGGTGGGCGAATCCTTCTGCATCCTGGCCAGGATCTCGAGACCTCGCCGGCCCCGGTTGCGGCGGAGCGTGTCCGAGCTGTCGGCGATGTGCTGGAGCTCCTCCAGGACGAAGCGCGGGATGACCAGGGTGCCGTAGATGAAGCCCGACTCCACGATCTCGGCGATCCGGCCATCGATGATCGCGCTGGTGTCGACCACGATGTGCGGGTCGCCCTTGCGGATCGTCTCCTCCTCGCCGGTGACGGGCCGGCGGAAGATCCCGATCGCCTCGGCGGCCAGGATCAGGTCCTGGCGCTTGGCGACGGTCAGGCCAACCATCCCCAGGCCGAAGCCGACCGAGGTAGCCAGGGGCAGCCAGCGCCCCAGCGGATCCGGGAAGTTGGACAACGGGGCGCCCAGCAGGAGGCCCATCAGCAGGCCGATGAGCAGGCCGGCCACGGCCGTCACGAACTCGGCCGTCGACAGGGCCTGGACGCTGCGCACGATCCAGGTGGCCGGCACGATCGTGAGGTAGGGCAGGATGGCGAAGCCCACGATCAACCAGGCGACCGTCCAGCCGGCCAGAATCAGGCCATAGGAAGTCCCGGTCTCCTGAAACAGGCCACCCCCCAGGCCGAGCCCGATGAACGCCCCGAGCGCGGCGCCCAACAGGCGGATGATGCGGATCACGGTCCCTCGAAGTACGACGGGAGTGGGCGAGCCGTGCCCGATCCCGGGTGCGAGCCCGATCAATGGTCAGCCTAGCATCGCCGGCACGCGCTCGTCAGCCCCGGATCAACGCTCAAGCGCCCGGTCGAGCGCCTCGTGGAGGGTGGAGACGTCAATCACCTCGATGCCCTCGATGGCCGGGGTCTGGCCGCCTCGGCTCGCCCGGGGCACGATGGCCCGGCTGAAACCCAGCCGGGCGGCCTCGCGCAGGCGTCGCTCCAGGCCACTCACCGAACGCAATTCACCCAGCAGTCCCACCTCGCCGATGGCCACCGTTCCGGGCCGGACGGGCCGGTCGCGGAACGAGCTGGCCAGGGCAATGGCAATCGGCAGGTCGAGAGCGGGCTCGTCCAGAGCCAGCCCGCCGGCCAGGTTGGCATACACGTCGTGGCTGCCCAGGCCGATCCCTGCTCGCCGGCCGAGAACCGCCACGAGGAGGGCCAGGCGGTTCTGGTCGACGCCGCTGGCGGTCCGCCGAGGGGTGCCGTAGGCGCTGGCGGCGGTCAGGGCCTGGACCTCGACGAGGAGCGGCCGGGAGCCCTCGAGGGTGGGCGCGACGACGCTGCCGGGGGCATTGCCCTCGTGCTCGGCCAGGAAGGCGCGGGCCGGGTCGCCCAGGGCGGACAGGCCCTGCTCCCCCATCTCCAGGACGCCGACTTCCTCGGTCGATCCGAAGCGGTTCTTGGTGGCTCGCAGGAGGCGCAGCGTGGCGAAGCGCTCGCCTTCGAGTCCGATCACGGCGTCAACCAGGTGCTCGAGGGTCTTGGGCCCGGCCAGCGAGCCATCCTTGGTGACGTGGCCGACCAGGACGACGGCGATCGCCCCGGTCCGGTCCATCGGCCCGCCGGCGCTACCTGAGCCACTGCCCATGCCACTGCCTTTGGCCAGCTCCATCAGGCGCAGGGCCGACTCGCGGACCTGGCCCACGCTGCCGGCGGCCCCGTCGAGATCATCGACTGTCGCCGTCTGGATCGAGTCGACGATCAGGAGGTTGGGCCGCTCCGTTCGGGCCAGCTCGACGATCCGGTCGATCGACGATTCGGCAACCACCCGGACGCCCTGGCCGGCCGGTCCGTCGGCCAGGCCCAGGCGGGTCGCCCGCAGGCGAACCTGGGCGGCCGATTCCTCACCGCTGGCATATAGGACGGTCCCGGTGGCCGCCACCCCGGCCGCCGCCTGCAGGAGCAGGGTGGACTTGCCGATGCCGGGCTCGCCACCGAGGAGGACAACCGAGCCGGGCACGAGTCCCCCGCCCAGAACCCGATCGAGCTCGGGCAGGGCAACGCTCAGCCGGGGCAGGTCGACGTCGGTGACCCGGGCCAGAGCCTCGGGCTGGTCGCCCCCGCGCAGGGCGGCCCCAACGGAGCGCGGACCGCCCGGCCTGGCCGTCTTGGACGGCTCGCGGATCAGGGTCTCAACCAGGCTGTTCCAGCCGCCGCAGTTGCGGCACTGGCCCTCCCAGCGCAGGAATGCCTCGCCACACGACTGGCAGACGTAGCGACTCTGAGCCTTGGCCATCCGCCCGGCCGGTCGCTAGACGGCTTCGACGGGGGTCTTCTCGTCGGCGGCGTGGATCTCGAGTCCGGCCTCTTCGCCCTTGTCGACCAGGATCGTGGTGCCCGGCTCGTACTTGCCCAGCAGGAGGTGCTCGGCCAGGACGTCTTCGATCATGTTCTGGATGACCCGTCGGAGTGGCCGCGCGCCGTAGGCGATGTCGTAGCCGATCTTGATCAGGTGGGCCTTGGCTGCCGGGGTGACCTCGAGCTTCATCTCCTGGGCCCGAAGGCGGTCGCGGACCCGGGCCAGCAGGATGTCGACGACTTCGCCGATCTCTTCGACGGTCAGGCTGCGGAAGACGACCGTTGCGTCAATCCGGTTGAGGAACTCCGGCCGGAAGCTTTGCTTGAGCTCGGCGGCGACCTTCTCGCGCATCAGCTCGTAGGAGGCTTCGGCCCGGGTAGCGTCGGTGTCGCCCTGCTTGCGGAAGCCCAGCGACGAGTTGGTCTGGAGCTGCTTGGCGCCCAGGTTGCTGGTCATGATGATGATGCAGTTGCGGAAGTCCACCCGGCGCCCCTTGGCATCGGACAGGTGCCCGTCTTCGAGGATCTGGAGCAGGATGTTGAAGACCTCGGGGTGAGCCTTCTCGACCTCGTCGAGGAGGACGACCGCGTAGCTCTTGCGCCGGACTGCCTCGGTCAGCTGGCCGCCCTCGTCGAAGCCGACGTAACCGGGGGGTGCCCCGACCAGGCGGCTGACGTTGTGGCGCTCCATGAACTCGCTCATGTCGATCTTGATCAGGGCGTCTTCGCTGCCGAACATGAACTCGGCGAGGGCCTTGGCCAGCTCGGTCTTGCCCACCCCGGTGGGTCCCAGGAAGATGAACGAGCCGATCGGGCGCTTGGGATCCTTGAGGCCCGCTCGAGCGCGCCGGACGGCCTTGGAGACGATCTCGATCGCTTCCTGCTGACCGATCACCCGCTTGTGGAGGGCGTCCTCCATGTGGAGCAGTCGCTCCGACTCCTCCTGGGCAATCCGGGTGACCGGGATGCCGGTCCACATCGCCACGACCTGGGCGATCTCTTCCTCGCCCACCGTGGGCTGCTCGGCGGTGACCTTGGACTGCCATTCGGCGCGCAGGCCGTCGACCAGGTCCTTCTGGGTCGCCTCGGCCTCACGCAGCTTGGCGGCCTCTTCGTACTCCTGGGCGTTGATCGCGGCGTCCTTCTCCTTGGTCATGCGGTCGAGCTCGCGCTGGGCCTCGCGCAGGGCCGGCGGCGCCGAGGCGTAGCGCAGGCGAACCCGGCTGGCGGCCTCGTCGATCAGGTCGATCGCCTTGTCCGGCAGATGGCGGTCGGTGATGTACCGGACGGACAGGTCCGCAGCGGCCTTGACCGCCTCGTCGGTGATCGTGACCTTGTGGTGCTGCTCGTAGCGCTCGCGGATCCCCTTGAGGATCTCGACGGTCTGCTCGAGGGTGGGCTCCTCGACCATGACCGGCTGGAAGCGCCGCTCGAGGGCCGCGTCGCGCTCGATGTACTTGCGGTACTCGTCGAGGGTGGTGGCGCCAATGCACTGGAGCTCACCCCGGGCGAGCGGCGGCTTGAGGATGTTGGCCGCATCGATCGCACCTTCGGCGGCACCGGCCCCGACCAGGGTGTGCAGCTCGTCGATGAACAGGATCGCGTCGTTCGTGTTGCGCAGCTCCTCGATGATCTTCTTGAGCCGCTCCTCGAACTCGCCGCGGTACTTCGTCCCCGCCACCAACGATCCGATGTCGAGCGTCAGGACGCGCTTGTTGAGCAGGGTCTCGGGGACATCGCCGGCGACGATCCGATGGGCCAGTCCCTCGGCGATGGCCGTCTTGCCAACGCCGGGCTCGCCGATGAGGGCGGGGTTGTTCTTCGTGCGACGCAAGAGGATCTGGATTACCCGCTCGATCTCCTTCTCACGGCCGATGACGGGATCCAGCTTCCCGGCGCGCGCGGCGTCGGTGAGGTTGCTGCCAAGCTGGTCGACGGTGGGGGTCTTGCTGGCTCGCTTGGTCTCGGGCGTGGGGCCGGCCGAGGAGCTCTGCGACAGCACCCGGATCACTTCGTGGCGGACCTTGTCCAGGTTGACGCCGAGCGACTCCAGGACG
>JBBRIV010000113.1:0-8744 GCA_038220425.1 Candidatus Limnocylindrales bacterium | reverse complement strand
GAGCGCGGGATCCGCACGTTCGAGACGTACACCCGGAACACCCTCGACCTGGCGGCAGTCCCGCTCCTCCATCACCTGACCCACCTGCCCGTGATCGTCGATCCCTCGCATGCCACCGGCAAGCGCTGGCTGATCAAGCCGATGTCACTGGCCGGGGTGGCCGCCGGCGCCGACGGGATCATGGTCGAGGTCCATCCCCGGCCGGACGAGGCCCTGTCCGACGGCGAGCAATCAATCACGATCCCCCAGTTCGAGGAGCTGATGACCAGCCTCCGGGCGATCCACGCCCAGGTCGGCGACCTGCACGGCGGGCCGGTGCTGTCGAACGCCGTCCTCAAGATCGGCGGGACTGGCAAGCATTGACCATCCAGGCGGGCCCGAACCGGGCCGGCGGCACGGCCCCCGACGTCGCCGGCGTTCGCCCGGCGGCCCGGCTTCGGGGCGCGCCCGGACTGCCCGGCGACAAATCGATCAGCCACCGGGCGCTGCTCCTGGCCGCCCTGGCCCAGGGGGAGTCATTGATCACGGGCAGCGGTGACGGGGCCGACGTCAGGACCACTGCCGGCCTGATCGGACGGCTGGGCGTGACGGTCGAGCGGGGCCGCAGCGACGCTCGCCGGGTCGACTATCGGATCGTGTCGCCGGGGATCGGCGGCCTCCGTGAAGCGGACGGAATCCTTGACTGCGGCAACTCCGGAACCACCACCCGGCTGCTTGCCGGGATCCTCGCCGGGCTGCCCGGCCACCACGTCCTCGACGGCGACGCTTCGTTGCGCCGGCGACCCCTGGCCCGGATCATCGAACCACTTCGCGAGATGGGCGCCGACGTCCATGCCCGAGGGGGCAACTCGCTCCTGCCGATGACCGTGGTCGGCCATCGCCCGCTGCGGGCGATCGACCACCAGACTGCCGTGCCCAGCGCCCAGGTCAAGTCGGCGATCCTGCTGGCCGGGTTGCAGGCTGAGGGCCGGACGACGGTGCGCGAATCGGTGGCCACCCGGGACCACACCGAGCGCATGCTTCGGGCCCGGGGAATCACCGTGAGCCGCCAGGATCTCGGCGCCGGCGGCGTGGCAGTCAGTCTCGAGGGAGGGGTTCCGGTGCAGGCGATCGGCGAGACCGTGCCAGCAGATCCATCGGCGGCGGCCTTCTGGCTGGTAGCCGGCGCGATCCATCCCGATGCCGAGCTGACCCTGGCGGCCGTCGGGGTCAATCCCACCCGCCGCGCGATCATCGACCTGCTCCGCCGGATGGGCGCCCTGATCGACGAGCGCCCATTGAACAGCGCCGACCTCGCGCCCGATCGCGGCGAGCCCCTGGCTGACCTGACCGTCCGCTCGAGCGACCTCGTGGCGATCGACGTCTCGCCGGTCGAGGTGGCCCAGGCAATCGACGAGATCCCGATCCTGTGCCTGGCCGCCACCCAGGCCCGGGGCACCACCACGATCCGGGGCGCCGGCGAGCTGCGGGCCAAGGAGTCGGACCGGATCGCGGGGATCGCGGCCGGGCTCAATGCCCTCGGCGGCCAGGTCTCGGTGGACGGCGACGATATCTCGATCAGCGGTCCGACGGCCCTCCGGGGCGCGGCCACAGACAGTTTGTCCGACCATCGCCTGGCCATGACCTTTGCGATCGCCGGCCTAGTTGCCACGGGCACCACGACGATCAGCGACCCGGGCTGTGCGTCGATCTCCTATCCAGGGTTCTTCGCGGTACTCGAAGGGGTGCGAGCATGACGAAGCGCGTCGTCCTCATCGGTCACCCGGTCAGCCACTCGCTGTCCGGCGCTATGCAACAGGCGGCATTCGACTCGCTCAAGATCGATGCCAGGTACGAGCTGTGGGACCGGGCTCCCATGGCCCTGGCCGATGCCATCACCGAGCTCCGCTCCGACGACTTCCTGGGCGCCAACGTGACCATCCCCCATAAGGAACGGGTCGTGCCCCTGGTCGACCGGCTGACCGAGGATGCCCACGCCACCGGCGCAGTCAATACGATCACCCGCGAGGGCAAGCGGCTGGTTGGCCACAACACCGATGTGCCCGGTTTCAAGCAGGCGCTGGACAAGCTGGTCGGGCGCCAGAAGATGCCCCGCCAGGCGGTGGTCTTTGGGGCCGGCGGAGGCAGCCGGGCGGTCATCCACGGCCTGATCACGGCCGGATTCCTGCGAATCATCGTGTTCAACCGGCATCTCCATCGGGCCGAGGGCCTGGTCAAGTTCTTTGGCAAGAGCGCGGCCCACATGGAGCTCAAGGCGATGCCCTGGCACGAGTCGATCATCGAGTCCGAGCTGTCCCGGACCCGGGTCCTGGTCAACGCCACCTCGATCGGCCTGCACGGCGACGAGTCGCCCATCCCGGGCGAGATCATCCCGCCTGACCTGCTCGTGCTGGACCTGATCTACCGCCGGACGAAGCTCCTGCGCGATGCGACGTCGAACGGCTCGACCGGGGCCGACGGGGCGACGATGCTCCTTCACCAGGGCGCGGCCGCGTTCAGCCTGTGGACCGGCCAGCCGGCGCCACTCGAGGTGATGGAGGCCGCCCTGACCGCCGCCCGAGCCGAAGGGATCGAGTCGGCCGAGGGCGAGCCGACCGGCGAAGCCGCGGACGCCTAGATGGGCCGGCTCCGTTTCCTGACTGCCGGCGAGTCGCACGGCCCGGCCCTGGGGGTGACCCTGGAGGGCGTGCCCGCGGGCCTTGGCCTGACCGCCGATGCCATCGCGATCGACCTGGCCCGGCGCCAGCGCGGCTACGGCCGGGGCGCCCGCCAGGCGATCGAGCAGGACCGGGCCGAGATCCTGGCCGGCGTTCGCCATGGGGTGACCCTGGGATCGCCGATTCTCCTGCTCGTGCGCAATCGCGACTGGGACAACTGGACGAAGGTGATGCAGGTCGAGCCGCTGACCGAGGCCGACGCCGACGAGCTGGCCCGCCTGGCCGAGGACGGCAACAAACGGGCGACCCCGGTCACCCGGCTGCGCCCCGGACATGCCGACCTGGCCGGTGCCCTGAAGTACGGCTTCAACGACGTGCGCGACGTGCTCGAACGGGCATCGGCCCGGGAGACGGCTGCCCGGGTGGCCGCCGGGGGCGTTGCCCGGGCATTTCTGGCCGAGCTCGGGATCGTTGTCTGGTCGTTCACCGCCGAGGTGGGCGGGGTGGCCCTGGACCCGGCCAACGCCACCCGCTCGCGGGCCGAGGCCGATGACTCGCCGCTGCGCTGTCCGGACCCGGCAGCCGAGGCCCAGATGATCGCCCGGATCGATGAGGCCCGCTCGAACGGGGACACGGTCGGGGGCGTGTTCGAGGTGGTGGCCCACGGCCTGCCGATCGGCCTGGGCAGCTATGTCCACTGGGACCGCCGGCTGGACGCGGCGCTGGCCGCTGCCGTGATGAGCATCAACATCGTCAAGGGCGTGGAGTTCGGGCTGGGTTTCGAGCAGACCCGGCGCTTCGGCTCGGCCGTCCATGACGTGATCGAGGGTCGCGGCGAGGGCGGCCAGTGGATCCATCGGACGAACAATGCCGGCGGCCTGACCGGTGGCGTGACCAATGGCCAGCCACTCGTCGTGCGCGGGGCGGTCAAGCCCATCTCCACCCTGGCCAGGCCGCTCCCGTCGGCCGACCTGATCAGCGGCGAAGCCGTGGACAAGGCCCACTACGAGCGCAGCGACATCAGCGTGGTTCCCGCGGCCGGCGTGGTCGGCGAAGCCATGGTGATGCTCACCCTGGTCGACTTCATCCTCGACAAGTTCGGGGGCGACTCGGTTGCCGAGACGCAGGCCAACCTCGCGGCGTATCGAGCCCGGATCTCCAGCTCCCCCGAAGCCCCGGTCGCCGGCGGTCGGCGCCAGGCGGGTTCCGCAGCGTCATCCGACGCGGGCGAAGCCGGCTCCGGCGGCGACGACTAGGCCGGGCGATGGACCTCGTCCTGGTCGGCCTGTCGGGCAGCGGCAAGAGCTCCATTGGGCGCCGGATGGCCGCCCGCCACGGGGCGGCCTTCGTCGATCTCGACGCGACGATCGAGGAGACCACCGGCCGGACCGTCCCAGAGATCTTCGAAGCCGAGGGTGAGGCCGGCTTTCGGCTGCGCGAGAAGGCCGCCGTGGCCGCCCTGGGTCCGCCCGACCCCGGGCCGCGCCTGCACCGGGTGATCGCCACGGGCGGCGGCACGATCATCGATCCAGCCAATCGCTGGGCCCTCTATCGCGGCCGCCGGGCGGCCTGGCTGAACGGACCACCCGAGGTCCTCGCCCAGCGGCTGCGCAACTCGCCCAATCCCCGGCCCCTCCTCCAGGGCCGCGATACGGTCGGCGCGATCCGTGACCTGGCCGCCAAACGCGAGCGCTTCTATGCGCCGGCGCTGCGGCTCAATGGCCTGTCCCAGGTGGGCGCCGTGCTCGACCGGATCGAGGCCTTCCTGAGCGGGCCGGCACCGGCCGGGACCACCCTCCTGGCCGCCGAATCCCGGCTCGGCCGGATCCGGATCGGCGAGGGCTTCGCCGTGGCCGCCCTGGCCGAGACCTTGGCCGAGCTCAAGGCCCCCCGGGCGATCCTCGTGTCGGAGCCGGGCGCGTGGGCCGCCGTGGGCGAGCGGCTGGCCGTGGGACTGGCCGAGGCGGGCCTGAAGGTGGAACACATCCTGCTGCCGGCCGGCGAGTCGGCCAAGCGCCTGAGCGTGGTCGAGACGGCCGCGGGTGAACTGGCCCGCCTGCGCGTGGAGCGGACCGAGCCGCTGGTGGCGATCGGCGGCGGAGCGCTGGGTGATGCGGCCGGGTTCCTGGCCGCCACCTGGCTGCGGGGCGTGCCCCTGGTCCACGTCCCGACCACCCTCGTCGCCCAGATCGACAGCTCGATCGGCGGCAAGACCGCCGTGGACCTGGCCGAGGGCAAGAACCTGCTGGGTGCGTTCCACCAGCCGGCCGCGATCCTGATCGACGTGGAGCTGGTTGCGGGCCTGCCCGAGCGCCAGCGCCGCTCGGCCCTGGGCGAGGCAGTCAAGATGGCCGCTCTCGGCGACGAGGCCCTGTTCAGCCTGCTGGAGCGCGACGGCAACGGGATCATCCGGGCCGATCCGCTGGTCGTTGGCCGCGGCGCGCTGGCCGAGTTGGTCGAGCGTTGCGTGTGGGCCAAGGTGCAGGTGGTCCTGGCCGACGAGCACGAGGCCGGTGGCCGGCCGGGAGCCGCCGAGGACCCGATCGTGGCGGCCCGGACCGAAGCGGGACGGCTGGCCCTGAACCTTGGGCACTCCCTGGGTCACGGCTTCGAGGCTGCCGCGGGCTACGGCGACGCACTCCTCCACGGCGAGGCCGTGGCCTATGGACTGCGGGCGGCCTGCCGGATCGGGGTCGCCATGGGGGTCACGCCGGCGGCACGGGCGGACCGGATCGAACGGCTCCTGACCGCGCTGAACCTGGCTCCGGCCGGTGGCCTGCACGCGCTCGGCCTGGACCGGGTCAGCGTGCTCCAGGCGCTGATGACCGACAAGAAGCATGCCGCCGGGCGCCTGCGCTGGGTCCTGCCCACGGCCGACTTCGTCGCGGTTCGGACCGATGTCCCGCCCGATCTTGTCGAACGCATGGCGGATGAACTGCTGGAGGCGCAGGCATGACCCTCGTCCTGGTCCTCCAGGGCCCCAACCTCAACCTGCTGGGCAGCCGCGAACCGGAGATCTACGGTCGGGCCACACTCGACGAGATCCACACGGGGATCGCGACAAGGGCGGCAGACCTGGGCCTGGCGGTGGACTTCTTCCAGTCCAACCACGAAGGCGCCCTGATCGATCGCATCCAGCGCAAGGATTTCGACGTGGCGATTGTCAATGCCGGCGGCCTGACCCATACCAGCGTCAGCCTGCGCGATGCGCTGCTGGCCGTGGAGCGGCCGTTCATCGAGGTCCACCTGTCGGATCCGGCCAGCCGCGAGCCGTTCCGGTCGGTCAACTTCCTGCACGACGTGGCCCTCGAGTCGATCGTGGGCAAGGGCGCCCTGGGCTATTCGCTGGCCCTCGAATCGATTGCCCGGCGCGTGGCCGACGGGGAGCTGCCCGGATGACCCGCCGGGAGGCGCCGGCCGAATCGCCGGAAGTCATCCGCCTGCGCCGCCGGATCGATGCCCTCGACCGCCGGATCGTGACCCTCCTCAACGAACGAGCCGAGCTTGGTCGCGACGTCGGGCGGGCCAAGAAGGCGGCCGGACGGCGGATCGTGCGCGACGTCCAGCGTGAGCGGGAGGTGCTCCTGCGGGTGGCCCTGGCCAATCTCGGGCCGCTCGCCCAGGCCGACCTGCTGGCGATCTACCGGCGCCTGATCGCTGCTACCCGGGGCCTCGAGGAGCGCGACGACTCAACCGACTGAGTCGGACTTGTCCTCGATCTCCCAGGCGTGGTCCAGGCTATGCCAGGCAATTCGGCGGGCGGCATAGCGAGCCGGCCAGGTCCGACCGCCGAGCGCTCCGCCATCTGACGGCTGTCGAAGCAGCTCCAGGATGGCTGCCCGGCCGGCTTCAACCGCGGGTCGATCGTCGGGCGACGGCTCGCGCAGGCGAATCCCCAGCTGACCGGCATAGGCGGCGTCGGACGTCACGCAGTGGGCAACCATCTTGTCGCGGTCACGGCCGCCGCCGCGGGGACCCTTGCGCAGCTCGGCCGGCGCGCCTGCCACGACCCGATCGAGCGCGAGCCAGGCGGCCTGGACGAGCCGGGCCAGGCGCTCCGCCTGGGCAGCACCGACCGGCTGCCGGTCGAGGTCAGCGATCGTTGAGGGAACCCCGAACTCCGTCCCGGCCGAACCCTCGACCGTCTCGAGCGTCTCGAAGTCGTCGGGCGTGAGACCGCCCGGATCTGCCAGGAATGGCAGGCCGGCCTGGGCTGCCACGAGCGCGTAGCGGGGCCCGGCCGCGATCAGGGCCGCCGGCAGCAACAGTGGGTCCTTCGTGCTCCGGCACCAACCCGGCCAGTCGACGGCCCAGCCGAACGCCCGGCTCTTGCCGATCTCTTGTGCGACGGCGATCCGTTCGACGCTCATCGCCTGGTCGTCGCCGCCCGCAGCTCCCCGACGAGGCGGGCCAGTCCCGGGACATTCCGGCCGTCGCGACCGAGGGCATCGACCAGGGCCGAGGCCACGATCACGCCGTCGGCGCCGGCCCGGGCGATGGCCTGGACATGACTGGGCTTACTCACCCCGAACCCGACCCCCACCGGCACCGGCGATACGGCCTTGACGTCCCGGATCAGCTTGCCAACTGAGCTCGGCAGGGACGTCCGGGCGCCAGTCACGCCGACCAGCGAGACGCAATACAGGAATCCGCCCGAGCGGGCAGCCACTCGAGCCCGCCGGCCGGGCTCCGTCGTGGGCGCGACGAGGTAGACCACAGCCAGGCCGGCCGTGCGCGCCACGGCCTCGAACGGGGCGCCTTCATCGGGGGTCAGGTCGGCCACGATCACGCCCGAGGCGCCGGCGTCGGCCAGCTCAGCGGCAGTCGCAGCACCGTCACCGCCGCCGATGACCTGGTTGGCATAGGCCATCGGAACGAGCGGAAGGTCCGGCCGGGCCGCCGCAATCCGCCTGAGCAGGGCGATCGAGGCGGCGAACGTGGCGCCGGCCGCGAGAGCAACCTGCGAAGCCCGCTGGAGGGTGGCTCCATCGGCCAGTGGATCCGAGTAGGGCAGGCCGATCTCGACCAGGTCGGCGCCGGCATCAGCCGCCGCCAGGGCAACCCGAAAGCTCGTCTCGGCGTCGGGATAGCCGGCGACGACGTACGGGATCAGGGCGATCCGGCCATCGGCCGCCGCGCGTTGGAACGCCCCGGCGATGCGCCGGGCGCCGGGCGTGTCGTTCGTGCCCTTCGCGCCCTCGGTGGCGGTCATGACTCGCCCACGACCGGCTCGAGTGCCGCGAGGTCCTTGTCACCGCGCCCCGACAGGCCGACCAGGATCACCGCCTCGTCCGGATAGGGCACCCCCGAGCCTTCCAGGCCGGCCACCAGTCGAGGCAGGACGGCGAAGGCGTGGGCGGTCTCGAGGGCCGGCAGGATCCCTTCGAGCCTGGCGACGTGACGCAGCGCGGCCAGGGCCTCGCTGTCGGTGGCCGCCGCCAGCTCGAGCCGGCCACCGCTGACCAGGGCCGCGATCTGGGGCCCGACACCCGGGTAGTCCAGGCCGGCCGAGATCGAATGGGCCTCGATCACCTGGCCGTCGATGTCCTGGAGCATGAGCGACCGGGACCCATGGAGGATCCCGGGCGTGCCGCCGGCCAGCGCGGCGGCATGTCGTCCGGTGGCGATTCCGTCACCGGCTGCCTCGGCCACGGCCAGCCGGACCAACGGCTCGCCGATGAACCGATCGAGGATCCCGATCGCATTCGAGCCGCCGCCCACGCAGGCCAGGACCAGGTCGGGCAGGCGTCCCTCGTCGGCCAGCACCTGGGCGGCCGATTCGTCACCCAGGATCCGCTGCAGGTCGCGCACGATCGTGGGATACGGGTGCGGGCCCATGGCCGATCCCAGCACGTAGTGGGTCGTCTGGACGTTGGTGACCCAGTCGCGCATCGCTTCGTTGACGGCGTCCTTGAGGGTGGCCGAGCCCGAGGTCACCGATCGAACCTCGGCACCCAGGGCGCGCATTCGAAGCACGTTCGGTTGCTGGCGCCGGATGTCTTCGGCGCCCATGAACACGACGCAGGGCAGGTCGAGCAGGGCACAAGCCGTGGCCGTGGCCACGCCGTGCTGGCCGGCCCCGGTTTC
>JBBRIV010000112.1:0-8950 GCA_038220425.1 Candidatus Limnocylindrales bacterium | reverse complement strand
GCCGGCCTGAGCCCGACCGGCACGATGCCCCACTCGCTCGTGCTGGTCTTCGGCGACACCGTCCGGGCCGCCCAGGCGTTCGACCGCGACCTGGGCCCGGACGTCTCCCGGATCGTCCTGGTCGACACGTTCAAGGACGAGGCGGAGGAAGCCCTGCGGGTCGCCCACGCCCTGGGCGACCGGCTGTACGGGATTCGTCTCGATACGCCCTCCGAGCGAGGCCGGGTCACGGCCGACCTGGTCAAGGAGGTCCGAGCCAGGCTCGACCTGGAAGGCTTCCAACACGTCAAGATCGTGATCTCGGGTGGACTGACCCCCGACCGGATCGGCTATTTCCGGGAGCAGGGTGCCCAGGTCGACTCCTTCGCCGTGGGCAGCTACATCAGTGGGGCGACACCGATCGACTTCACCGGTGACATCAAGGAGCTTGACGGCCGGCCAATCGCCAAGCGCGGCCGGATCCCCGGTCTGACCCCCAGTGATCGCCTGCGGCCGGTGGACCTGGCCGCCTGGCGGGCGGGAGCGGGCTAGTCGAGGTCGGCTCTCGGCCAGGCTCTCAGGCCAGGCTCTCAGGCCAGGATTTCAGGCCAGGATCTCAGGCCTGGCCGGCCGCCTTGAGGCGGGCCAGCCAGAACAGGCCGACGATGGATTTTGCGTCGGAGATCGCACCGTGCTCAACCGCGGCCACGGCCTCGGTCCAGGGCAGCCTGACCAGCTCCAGCCGTTCATCCTCGTCGGGTCCCAGGCGATCGCCGTGGGCCGGCCGCAGGTCGGTCGCCAGGTACAGGTGCATTAACTCGGTGGCAAACCCGGGCACGGTCCAGAATTCGGCCAGCTTGCGCCACGTCCCGGCGCGGTAGCCTGTCTCCTCCTCGAGCTCGCGCGGAGCGGCCAGACCCGGGTCCTCGATCGAGCGCGTGACGGGGTCAACGATGTCCAGGGTTCCGGCCGGGATTTCGAGCATCACCCGGCCGGCAGCCGTCCGCCATTGGCGAACGAGCAGGACGCGGTCGTCGGGATCGAGGGCCACGATCGCCACGGCGCCCGGGTGCCCGAAGATCTCGCGGGTCGACTCACGACCATCGCTGAAGCGAACCGTGTCGATCCGGAAATCACCCAGGCGACCGCGATGGAGGATCTCCGAGCCGACGACGGTTTCGCGGAGATCCTCGTCACCCACGGGGTTGCGGTTCAGGCGGTTGCGGCGACCGGAGCATCGCCGCGGATCACCTCGCCGGTGTCCGAGTCGAACAGGTGGAGCTTGTCGAGGGGCAGCTGCAGCGAGAGGAGGTCGCCCGGCCGGACCCGGTGCGCGGAGCTGACGACGGCGACCAGGTCCATCCCGGCCAGGGACAGATGGAGCAGCTCGTCGTTGCCGAGGTATTCGACCACGTCGGCCTTGGCCTGGAAGCCGGCCACGTTGGCGCTCGGATCGCCGATGTCCAGGTGTTCCGGACGAAAGCCCGCGACGAGGGTCTTGCCGTGGACGGAATCGGCCGCGGCGCGCAGCCGGGGCGGCAGCGGGATCGACATGCCGCTGCCAGTCAGGACGGCGGCTTCGCCGCTGCCCGATGCAGTGACCGTCGCGAAGTTCATGGCCGGGCTGCCGATGAAGCCGGCCACGAACTTGTTGACCGGATTGTCGTACAGGTCCTGGGGCGAGCCGACCTGCTGGAGCAGGCCGTCGCTCATGACCGCGATCCGGGTGCCCATGGTCATTGCCTCGACCTGGTCGTGGGTGACGTAGACCATCGTGGTGCGGAGGCGCTGATGGAGCCGGGCGATCTCGGCCCGGGTCTGCACGCGCAGCTTGGCGTCAAGGTTGGACAGCGGCTCGTCCATCAGGAAGACGGCCGGCTCGCGGACGATGGCCCGGCCCAGGGCAACCCGCTGGCGCTGGCCGCCGGACAGTTCCTTGGGCTTTCGGTCGAGCAGGTTGGAGAGCTGGATCGTGTCGGCCGCTTCCTTGACCCGGCGCTCAATCTCCGCCTTGGGGACCTTGCGCAGCTTGAGCCCGAAGGCCAGGTTGTCCCGGACGGTCATATGCGGGTAGAGGGCGTAGCTCTGGAAGACCATCGCGATGTCGCGATCCTTGGGGGCGACATCGTTGACGATCTTGTCGCCGATCCGGAGCGTGCCGCCGGTGATCTCCTCGAGTCCGGCGATCATCCGCAGGCTGGTGGTCTTGCCACAACCCGACGGGCCGACGAGGACCATGAACTCGCCGTCGTTGATCTCGAGATTGAGGTCGTCGACCGCGAGGACCTCACCGTACTTCTTGGTGACGTGCTCAAACGTGACCGTAGCCATGCCAGACATCCTCCAGACCAGCCGATCCTGCGCGGGCCCAGTGCATCCGGCCACCGAGGTGGACTCGAACGGGCCCCGTACGCGTTCCGGCGGGTTCCGACCATCGTAGCATCGGCCCGGCCCCTGGAACCACCGATTTTCGACGGTCGTGTGCCTGTTCCTGGCACGTAACCGGCCCCTCGGGGGCCTTCCGGCTGCGAGATCTCCCCAGGCGATGAGAACGCACGAATGGACGGTCCCGATCTCCCGATCTGGCCCGGAATGGCTCGTTTGATCGCTGGGGGAGATGCAAGAGCGGGAATCGTCCCGCTTAACCCTCCGCCGGCCGAGCAGTTGCCTCGTTTTGATCTCCTGCAGCGATGAACCATGGCTCGTTGGGGTCCCTGACCGGCACGTGAACTTCACGTGCACGTGAACTTTGTGCCATCATCCGGCCATGACCGACGAGCTGCCTCTGCGCCGGATCCAGGACGTGGCCCACGAGGTTGGCCTGACCACCCGGGCGATCCGTTACTACGAGGAAATGGGCCTGCTCACTCCCGCGGCCCGGACCGAGGGCAGCCATCGGCTGTATGACGTGACCGATGTCGAGCGCCTGCGGGCGATCCAGGCGCTCCGCGACGATGCCGGCTTCTCGGTCCATGACATTGCCCGATTGCTCGAAGACCAGGACCACCTCGCCCGGGCCCGGACGGCCTTTGCCTCGGCCCAGGATCCGCTCGAGCGGCTCGTGATCGCCCGGGAGGGTCTCGGCCGGGTGGATCGCCAGGTCGGGCTGCTGGCGACCAAGACCGAGCGCCTCCAGGCGATGATCGACGACGCACGGGCGCGCCGAGCGCGGATCGTGACCCGGATCGCCCAGCTCGAGGCAGAAGCTGCCGAGCTCGATGGAGGACCTGCCGAGCCCCAGGCCGCGCCACAGCTCGAACCGGCGCGGGCATGACCGGCGCGACCTCGCCTGGCCGACGCCACCTGGTGGACCCCACGGCGCCCAGCTATCGCTGGTGGCTGCTGGTGGTGACCAGCCTGGGTGCGCTGCTCGCCTCGCTCACCTCGGGCACCCTGGTGATCGCCCTGCCCGACATCCTGCGCGACCTCCACACGGACCTGTTTGCCCTGCTCTGGATCGTGGTCGGGTACACCCTCGTGGTGACCGTCCTCGTTCTCAATGCCGGCCGCCTGGCCGACATGTTCGGCCGGACCCGGACGTACACCCTGGGCCTGATCGTGTTCACCGTCGCGTCGGCCTTCTGCGCGGTCGCCCCCACCGCCCTGACCTTGATCCTGGGACGGGTGATCCAGGGCGTCGGCGGCGCGTTCATGTTCGCCAACTCGTCGGCCCTGGTGACCGACGCGTTCCCGCGCCAGGAGCTCGGCCGGGCGCTCGGCCTGAATGCCATGGTGGTCGGCGCGGGCCTGATCCTGGGGCCGATCCTGGGCGGCTGGCTGACCGGCTTCGACTGGCGGTTCGTGTTCTGGTTCAACGTGCCGTTGGGCCTGGTTGGGATCGTGGCGGCGATGCTCATCCTGGTCGAGACAACGCCGGCGCAGCGCTCGATATCGATCGACTGGCTCGGTTCGGGCCTGTACCTCGTGGCCCTGCTGGCCCTGATGACCTCGCTCGCCTTCGGTGGCCTGTACGGCTGGACGACCTGGTGGATCGTGGGCGGGTTCGTCCTGTTCCTCGGGGTCATGCCGGTCTTCCTGAGGGTCGAGACCCGGACCCGGACACCCATCCTGGACCTGTCCCTGTTCCGCGACCGGCTGTTCCTGATGGGCAACCTGACCGGCCTGCTCAACGGCATCGCCCGCAACAGCGTCCTGTTCCTGCTCGTGTTCTACCTCCAGGGGGTCAAGGGCGACGACCCGGTCACTGCCGGGATCGAGCTGGCCCCGCTGGGCCTGGGCCTGCTCGTCGTGTCGCCGCTCAGCGGTGCGCTGGCCGACCGTTATGGCTCGCGCGAGCTGGCCACGGCCGGGATGCTGGTCACGGCCCTCGGACTGGGCGGCCTGCTGTCGATCGGGCTCGACACGCCGTACTGGCAGCTGGCCCTGTGGCAGCTGATCATCGGGGCCGGTTCGGGCCTGTTCAACTCGCCCAACACGAGTGCGGTCATGGGCGTCGTGCCGCCGCGCAAGCGGGGGATCGGGGCGGGCATGCGGGCGATGCTGGTGAATACCGGCTTCGTGATCAGCATCGCCCTGGCGATCGGGTTGATGACCAGCGCGATGGATCCCAAGGTCCTCGTGGCGGTCTTCTCGGGAACCCAGACCGGGGCGTCGGGGATCGACCTCGGGCCGTTCATCAACGCCCTGCACATTGCCTTCGGAGCCGGCCTGATCGCGAGCCTGTTCGGGGCGGGGATCTCGCTCATGCGCGGAGGCCACCGCTCGTGGGTGGAGGAGGCCGTCGATCACGAGGCGCTGGCTGCCGAGAGCGTGATCGCCGAGGCCGAGGCCGGGGCCTCGATCTGAGCCCGGCTCAGGCGTGATGGGTTTTGCTCAGTCTTGCTCGAGGGCCGGATCCTCGAACACAGCAGTCCCTTCGACGAGGGTCAGCAGGACTCGGGTGTCGCCCAGGTTCCCGACGTTCGGCGCAGCGACGTCCCGATCGAGGACGCACAAGTCGGCCAGCTTGCCCACCTCGATCGAACCCGTGAGGTCGTCGAGGTGATTGACCCAGGCGCTGCCCACCGTGAACGCCCGGAGCGCAGCCGGCAGGTCGAGGGCCTCGTCGGGCAGTAGCGGTTGACCGGCCCGATCCTCCGGCGAGATCCGGTTGAGCGCCACTTCGATCTCGGCCATCACGTTGGGCGTGCTGACCGACCAGTCCGAGCCACCGGCCAGCCGGGCGCCGGCCGCTGCCAGGCTTCGGAACGGGTATTGCAGGGCTGCCCGGCCGGGCCCCAGGAACGGAATCGTGAGCTCATCCATCTGCGGGTCGTGGCAAGCCCAATAGGGCTGGATGTTGGCCGTCGCGTCGAGCGCGGCAAAGCGCGGGATATCGACCGGGTCGACCAGCTGGAGGTGAGCCAGGTGGTGGCGCCCGCGGGACGGGCCGTTGGCCCGGCGGGCCGCCTCCAGCCCGTCCAGCCCTTCGCGCACGGCCCGGTCGCCCAGGGCATGCATGTGCACCTGGAACCCCTCCGCGTCGAGGCGGGTCAGGTAGCCCTTGAGCAGCTCCGGATCGATGAAGCTGAACCCGCGATTGGCGGTTGGTCGGCCGGCCCGGTCTAGATACGGCTGAAGGGTGGCGGCCGTGAAGTTCTCGATCACGCCGTCGAGCATCACCTTGATCGTTGTCGCTCGGAGCCGACCGATCGAACTCGTCCGGCGACCCTCGATCAGCTCCTCGACCTGTTCAGCGCCGCGCTCGCGATCCCACCACTGGCAGGCGATCGCCCGCCCGGTCAGGCCGCCTCGCTCGGCGAGCAGGCGATACGCCGCCAGGTCGGGCGGCGTCACCCAGGCGTCCTGCCAGGCGGTGATTCCGAAGCTGTGCAGGTAGGCCTGGGCAAGCCCCAGCCCGCGTACCAGGTCCTCGACCGAAGCCGGCGGAACGTGCCGGATGACGAGGTCCATGGCCCCCTCGTGGAGCGTGCCCGACGGCTCGCCCCGCTCGTCGCGCTCGATCCGGCCGTCCCCGGGATCGGATGTGTCCCGATTGATCCCGGCGATCTCGAGGGCCTTGCTGTTGACCCACGCTCCGTGCCCATCGCGGTTCTCGAAGAACGCCGGCCGATCGGGGACCGCCGAGTCGAGCGCCTGGCGGGTGGGCGTTCCGCCCGGAAACGCGGCGAGAGCCCAGCCGGCGCCGAGGACCCAATCAAGTCCGGGGTGAGACGCGGCGTAGGCCCGGATCGCGTCGACATAGGCACCCGGATCCATGGGCAGGTCATTGAGCGGGCAGCGCATCAGGCCGATGCCGCCCATCGCCGGATGGACGTGGGCATCCTGGAAGCCCGGCAGCAGAGTCCGGCCGGCCAGCTCGATCCGGCGGGTTCGCGGCCCGATCAACGACTTGACGTGGGCAGCCGTTCCGACCGCCACGATCCGGCCGGCCCGCACGGCGACCGCCTCGGCCGTGGTGTCGGCGGCGTCCATCGTCAGCACCCGACCGCCGGTCAGGACCAGGTCGGCCAAGCCCCTTGCCGGGTCCTCGGCCGGTTCCTCGGGCGCGTCCTCGCCCGGCCGGCCGCCCGCGCTCAGTGGTGCTTCCAGGTCGACGAGAAAACCGTCCCGCTCGTGGTCAGGCCGCTGGTCTGCGCCTTGGCCGTGTTCGAGGTGGTCCGCATGTCGAAACGATAGTGGGCCCAGCGCCGGTCGGTGACGACCCGCCGGACGCCGCCGGCAACCGCCGAGCAGCCGGTCATCGTGATCCGGTTGAACGTCGCGAGTGAGATCAGCTGGAGCTCGCCGTCGGCCAGGACACGGGCCGGCGCCTCGACCACCCAGAGCGCCTGGATGGCCGCGGAGTCCCGGGTCTGGGTGGTCGTGAAGTTGCCACCCGCGCTCGTGTCCCGGATCGACAACGTCCAGTCGTTGCCGTGCTTGGTCACCGACGCCGTGAAGTGATCGCCGGGCCGAATGGTCGTGGCCGCCACCTGCGGCTGCGGGTACATCTCGTACCACACGATGTAGCCGGGCACCGTCGAGCCGGGATGGCAGAGTGCTTCGGTTCCAATCTGTTCCAGGTCCTGCACGCCACCATCGTCGATCCCAACCCAGGTCGCTACCGCGCTCGTCTCGGTGCCGCTGCAGCGGACCGCGGGCTGGACCCAGGATCCGGTCACCGAGGAAATGGCCGTCCCCGGCAATTGCGCGCCATAGCCCGAGTAGTTGGTCGACGGCAGGGCCGTGGGATAGCCGAAGTTGGGGAGCTTGGAGGCGCCCGGGCCGGGTCCGCTGGGCAAGATCGGATCCGGGCTGGGCGGCAGGATCGGGTCTAGGGCGAATCGTTCGTTGACCGTTTCGCCGTTCGAGCCGCGTGGGTAGTGGTAGTTCAGGACGAAGGGACCGGGATCCGGCACGAGGAACGAGACCCAGCCGGTCACGCTCTGGCCTGGCCCCAGGATGCCGTAGGCGAGGGCTGGTTGGCGGCCGACCTGGGGTGCATTGCGCAGGACGCCGGCGGCATTGCCCACGGTGTAGTAGAGCTGGTCGAAGCGGGCCGTCTGGCCGGGTAGCGCCCTGACCTGGACCTCGACCGCCAGGTAGCGTTCGCCCGGTCCGGCCGGCACCAGGCCGGGCCATGTCTCGACCCGCAGCACCGCATGGGTTTCGGCTCGGGCCAGGGTGACGGCCTGACCGACGGGGATGAGCTCGCCGCCTGGGCCAGGTGTGGCGGGAAGCGAAGCCGGGGTGTCCGCGGAGGGGGTTGTCGAGGGGACCCGGGCGGACGGGCCGGGTGATGCCGACAGGGCGCTGCTCGCGGCCGATTCGTGCGGACCGCCGATGACCCCGGTCAGGTTGAGGCCGACCAGGCTGATCGAGATCAGGACGAGGATGACGACGGCGACCGTCAGTGAACCTGCCCGCCGACGCTCGATTGTCTGGGTCTCGCCGGCGGCCAGGGCTGCTCGCCCGTCAGAAAGGTCGACGCCGCACGCCCGGCAGGTTCGGGCGAACGGCAGGTTGTCGGCGGCGCAGGCCGGACAGGCTTTGGGCGGCGGCTGCAGCTCGATCACGCCGGCAGACCGCTATGAGCGGAGGGGTATCCGCAATTCAACGTGCCGACAGGCCGGACAGGCAAGGACCTCGAAGCGTTGCTTGTCTTCGCCGAGCTCGGCCAGTTCGCCGAACACGAGCTTCCAGCCACCGCTCGTGCCGCCGACCCGAAACTCCTCGACCCCGAAGGACTGGAGCGGCGTCTGGCAGCGCAGGCACAGGAGGGCAGAGTTCTCAACGCTGGCGTCGCTGTCAGTCATGACCGGATCCCCATCGACAACGCCTGGACAGACCCATCCTACGCGAGAGGGGAGTTGGGGTGGCCTACGGGAATCGAACCCGTAACCTGCGGAACCACAATCCGCTGCTCTGCCGATTGAGCTAAGGCCACCATGGCCCGCCGGTCACGCGCGGTGGCTGGGCGAGCGATCGGGAGTATAGCCCGGTCGACGTCGGAAAGCCGCCTACCGCGCATCACGTCCGCCGTATACACCCCATGTTTGCCGAGCCGGATCCTCGTCGGCGGCAACCCTCAGAACCGACGACCTACGCACGAGCAACGCACGAAACGGCACGAAAAAGTGGCTGAGCGGGCCCTGCAGCGCCTGATCGCGCCGATTGGGCGCCGGCTAAACCTGGGGCGTATATCCGGAGGGCGCCGGCGTTGCCGGAGGGCGCCGCCGCGCCACTGCGGCGGCGACACGAACCCCGGGGTCAGGCTCGGGCGGACTCGAGAACCGGACGTCCCGCGCTCACGGGCTGGGTGTCGGTGACTCGCGCGAAGAGCTCCAGGTAGCGCTGGCCGACGCCCGGCCAGAGCATGTCCCGGCTGTAGGCGTGAGCCCGCGCACCGATCGCCGAGCGCCGGGCGGGATCGCGCAGCAGGCCGATGAACGCGGTCGCGAGCGCGGCCGGATCGGGCTTGGCGATGACGCCCCGGCCCCCCGCCAGCAGCTCGGTGGCGTACGGATAT